>JAFPXU010000063.1 GCA_017394605.1 Clostridia bacterium
CAGGGAGTTCCGAAGGAATCCGGCGTTTCAGAAAGCGCTGTCCTCAGGCCGGTTTCGGTATGCCGACAGGCGCTTTGTTCTTCGGGACGAGAAGTTCTCCGTTTTGTCGGAAGACGGAAACGCGCGTCTGACGGAGTACGCGGAAAAACACCCGGAAAGGTGCTGTCTTTCCTTTACGGACAGGAAAACCTATCTCCCTTCTCCGCTGGGCATGCGCCGGTACGCGGCGGTTGAACAGATGTTCCTCCCCTCGCCTCTTCCCGATATGAAGGCGCTGGCTGACTCCGTCAGGACCGTATCCAATATCCTCCGTTCCCTGCCCTCCGGGTTTTCAGACACGCTGGTCGCGCATATGAAGCGGAAACACATCACTTCCGAGGCGCTTTCGGAAGCGTCCTGCATTTCCGTCAGGCAGATCGCGCGTCTACGTAACTCCCAGTTCAGGGAGATCCCTCTTCCGACGGCTGTCGCGCTCTGCGTCGGACTGAAACTGCATCCGTGCCTGTGCTCCGATCTTATAAGTAAAGCAGGTATCCGCCTCAACGATTCCGTCGAGCATACCGCCTTCCGGGTCCTTCTTGACAGCATGACGGAAAACTCCATCTATGAATGCGATGTTTTTCTCTCCGAACTGGGAATCCCTCCCCTTGAGAGGAAAGAGCGCTGAACGCGCCGGGCCTTCCCGGTCCGGTAATCCTTTCCTGCAGCAGACAGTTTGATCCGGTATCATACGGCAGCGTCTCCCGCGGAACGGGTCTTATCCCGTTTCTCCGCCGCGATGAAGACGCTGCTCATTTTTTGTTTTCATAGCCATACAGTCTGTCCTTGCTTTCCCTTGCGGGCATGCCGCTGCATGTCACCCTGTTTTTCCCCGGAACTTCGGTCTTTTTTTCTTTTTATCATCCGGAAAACGCCCGAAAACCGGCTGAAACACGCCGTCCCGCGGCAGGGTGTTTTCCTTTCCCCTCCGATACACTGCTGCCTGTAAGCAGGGTCCGCGCGGATCCGGTATCCGCGCCAAGACCGTCCCAAAGCAGGAAAACGGAGGAACAGAACATGAAAAAGAATATCGATTTTAAGAAGAAAAGCGCATATGACTGGTCGCTCTTCTCCGCGGAGGATTACCGCCTTTACAAAGACATTCTGGAGGCGTCTCCGTACGATCCGGGGCTTGCCCGGTTCTTCTATGAGCAGAAGCAATACGGAAGCCGGATCCGCAAGCAGGAAGAGCGTCACCGCTCCCCCCTGATCCCGTCCGCCGGTCCGGACGAACCGGAGGAAGGCATTGAAAACGTCCCGCCGATGCGGGAGATCCGGGAAGCCCTGAACGAACTGACCGAACCGGAACGGAGACGCTTTACCGCCCATCTGTCGGGCTACAGCAAAAAAGACATCGCCGTTTCGGAGAACGTATCCGTCTCCTCTGTCGTCCGTTCGATCAAGCGGGCAAGAAGGCGGATCCGCGCGTATCTGTACGACTGACCTGAACGGAATGTTTACGCGCGCAAAAAAGACGCCCGAAAACGGACGTCCTGCATACCGTTTGAAATCCGCCGCGGTCTACAGCAGATCCAATATCTCCCCGAAGTCACCGTCGATACAGACGGACCGGTTTTTGATCTCCTCCGGGGCGTACGCCTCGCCGTAGTTGAGACACACGTACATCGCGTCCGGCCACTCGTGCGTCATCTTCCAGAAGCTGTATTTGATGATGCCCGGCGTGTTGTATCCGACGCAACATTCGAGAAACAGCGTTTTCCTGTCCAGGTTCCGCCTGAGAAAAGCGGTATAGCGCTCCGCCGCCCTGTGCCAGCCTTCGTCCTCGACGAATCGGTCGTCGGACCGGAGATTCATCGTCATCGGTCTTCCGCACACCGGACAGTGCGGGACCAGTCCGGAAGGGATCCGCATCTGAAGAGAACCCCCGGCAGGCGGTTCAAGCGCTCCGCCTTCCGCGAACGAAAAGCCCTGCGCTTTCAGCATCTCCCTGACCTGTTCCCCGTTGTCGTAGGTCTTGTCGTGGCAGGGTTTGCTGCACTGCCACAAGCCGTAGTCTCCCTGGGTAT
This sequence comes from Clostridia bacterium, assembly GCA_017394605.1. Next base: position 2,067 of record JAFPXU010000063.1, read on the forward strand.
AGAAAAGACGCTCCTTGTCGAAGCCCGCTTTCTGGAAACAGTGGTCCACGTTGGTGGTGATCACGAAATAATCCTTGTCACGGACCAGACCGAGCAGTCTTTCGTAGACCGGCTTCGGCGGATCCATGTACCGGTTGATATAGATATACCGGCTCCAGTACGCCCACATCTCCTCCGGCGTGCCGTACGGATAGAACCCGCCGGAATACATGTCCCGGAAGCCGTATTTTTCCGAGAAATCCTTAAAGTACCGCGTAAAGCGCTCACCGGAATAGGTGAATCCGGCGGATGTGGAAAGACCTGCGCCCGCGCCGATCACGACCGTCTCCGACCGGTCCAGAACGTCCTTCAGTATCCGGACGCGGTCCCGCGTATCCTGCTCTTCCGATCTGCTCATCCGTCCTTCCTTTCCCCGGTTGTCCTTTTTCCGGCCGCTTCAGATTTCTGCCCGAAATGCCGCATACTACATGCCCAACGGACGTGATTTGCAATAGAACCGCGCGTTCATTAATAGCAGCTTATTTTTTCAGCGTGGAATATCCGTAGATCCTCGCGGTACCGCCCTCGGCGGTCAGAGTGATCTGCCTTGAAAACGGCAGGGTGCACTCGTAGGTCTGCCGCTGTCCGCTGAGTTCGATCCGCTCCTCTCCAACAGACAGGACCCCGCTCCCCGCGGCCGTAATGGACAGCCGCAAAGATCCGTCAAGATTCCTGCTGTCATCAAAGATCCGGATACATCCGGAGTCTCCCTCGTACAGGTTGTTGTCATCCAGCCCGTACATCATGGTATCCGCCCAGCGCTTGTCCCTCTCGAATCTGACGACCGTGAAATGCCCGTTTTCCGTTTTCTCGGCGGATACCGCGCTGTCGTTCAGTTCCAGATGTTCGGCGATCGTTAAACCCAGCACGAGCGTGTCCGTATCGGGGGTCAGCCGGCTGTTCACGTTCGGCGACTGGTCGACGGGAACAAACGGCGAATAAACGCCGCCCGTCTGATCCGCCTCCGAAAACATCTGATCTATCGTCACCTGCTGCATCGGAACGTTCAGCCTTCCGTCCAGCCAGTAGGAGTAGATATCGTCATAATATCTCTGCGTAACGCCGAGGCAGCGCTCACTTCCAACCATGCGGTTCACTTCCGCCGCGTCGGCTGAGATGGTCGGGTCGATATAGATGTTCGAGTTAATGTGGGCAAAAACGGAGTTAAAGAGCAGGAACAGAATAAAGAACACGTTCCCCGCCCTGAGGATCACCTGATTCCTGTTTTTCGAAAAAGTCCCCGGATCCAGCGCGTATACAAGAAACCCCAGCAGGAACACCGCGGTAAAGATCGTCGCGATCCATCCCGTGATCGCGCCGTTCAGATTTCTCGTCGTGGCGAACGGGCTCAGCGCGATCGAATCGATCGTGTTCGTCTTCCCCGGCACAAAACCGGCGCGCGCCCCCGGAAAGATTGAGAGGACAAGGAACGCGATCAGCGCGACGATATACGCCCTGCTTTTCCCGCTGCGGGACACGGTATCCACCGTAAACACATACATCAAAGGAATATACATGGCGCAGTAGCGCAGATGGAGCGGGAGGGATCCAAGCTGACCGGTCCATTTATACGGAACGACGAATACCGCCGTGCCGAGAATAGCCGCCAGGATGCCGGCGCCGGCAGCGAGCATAAAAACGCGCTTTTCACGGTCGTATTCTTTCAGGTGCGTATACGGAAACAGGGCAAAGATGCCTCCGCACGCGAACACGAACAGGAAGACCGTCAGGAAAAACGCTTCGATCGCGACCCAGAGATCCTCCGCCTTCCATTCGGCCGTCTGCTTCTTGTACAGACCCAGGATCGAATCCCTGCCGTCGTACAGAAGCAGAAACACTCCGTACACGGCGGCGACGATCAGCGCCAGCGTCAGTAAAGACAGCACGGCGCGGAGAATGTTCTGTTTCCGTACAAGCGACAGGATCAGCTGGACCGTCAGCAGTACGGCACCCATGGCGATCGCGCCCGGCTTGCAGGCAAACATGAGCCCGGCGAAAAGCGCGGTGAGCAGCCCGTCCCGAAGGTTCTGTCCCGTATAGCTGCGGTAGCAGAAATAAACCATCCACAGCGCGAGCGGCCAGATCAGGCACTCGGTCATCGTATATCCGCCCATGAGCATGTCCGGCATCAGCGAAACGATAACCGCCGTCACGAACGCGTTCCGGGGATTCTTTGTAAAATCCCGGGCAAACAGATAGGCCGGGATCACCGACGAAGTCACCAGAAGCGTATTGAACACCTGAACATAGCGGAAAACATCCCCGCCGAGCAACCGGTTCAGCCAGTAGACCGGAACGAGCAGGAACGAATACAGCAGATACGGATAATTGATCGGCTGCCCGCGGAACGCCAGTTCCCCGTCCCATGCCAGGGACCGCGCGATGTTCGTGTACAGTCCTTCGTCGATCACGACTTTCGGCGCTTCATTGACTGCCATGTTTAAAAAGACATGAACGAGAAACGCGGCACCGAACAGCATCAGGACCCACGCAAACGGATTCCGGTCGATCGCGGCGGATATCCCGCGCGCGGGATCTTTCTTGAGCGCGGGCGCTTTCTTCTGTATATGCTTCGTCTTTTTTCCCATACAAAAGCTCTCCAAACATCCTGTATTGAAGATGATTTATTATCACATGTCCCCGCAACGCATGTCAAACCGCGCTTTCCCGCTTTCAACGGACGCGGCCGTGATGATCCGCGTACCGCGGCGCTCTTTTCGGTCCCGGTTGACACCTTTGTTCTTTCTGATATAATGAATCCCACACGCAATACTGCCGGCAGTTCATTTGTACCCTCCTGCCGTAAATCAAAACCGGGACTGCGTTTCATATGCGTTGATCGATCCGTCATGAATTGCGGCCCCGCGTTAAAAAGCGGGGCTTTTTTCGTCCGGCCGGACCGGCATATCCGTCCGCAGACGGAATCATCACAAAACGAACGGAGCATCATCATGAGAGAAAAAGAAAACCTGACAAAACTCGGCAGCGGACATACCGTCTATCCGGCGGACTACGATCCCTCCCAGCTGGAAGCGATCGAAAACCGGCATACGGAATCCGACTATTTCGTCAAATTCAACTGTCCGGAGTTCACGAGCCTGTGCCCCATCACGGGACAGCCTGATTTCGCCGAGATCACGATCTCCTATGTCCCGGACAAAAAGATCGTGGAGAGCAAGTCCCTGAAGCTGTATCTGTTCTCGTTCCGGAATCATGGGGATTTCCATGAGGACGTGGTCAACGTCATCCGCAACGATCTCATCGCGTGCCTCGATCCGAAATATATCGAAGTTCTCGGCCGTTTCCTGCCGCGCGGCGGTCTCTCCATCGACCCGTACTGCAATTACGGAAAGCCCGGCACCAGATGGGAGGATGTTGCCTGGGAGCGGCTTTCCCGCCACGACATGTATCCCGAATCCGTAGATAACCGCTGAACAGATCCCCCGTTCTCCGGAATCCGGGCAGTTCCCGGTAAGGAAATCTGGAAAGCAAAAGAAAACACCTGCCCGGCTTAAAGGCAGGTGTCTTCTTTTGTGTGTGAACAACCCAACAAAAATAGAGGAGGAGCGGAAAGGCAGTCCGCACCGGTTCTCTTCCCCGGATCACGGCGCAGGTCTGCAACCTTCTGAAAAAGTTAGAATTATCTAACTTAATGGCCTTACAAATGGTTAGCCATTGCTAACTACGGCTTTATCATACAGGAAGAAAGAAGGTCTGTCAACCGTTATTTTTCATTTTTCCCGGAGCGGCACGCTCCTTGCCCGGATCTCGTATAAAACAGCTGCCACCGGAAACCGGTGGCAGCAGAACTTCGAATGTCTGTTTGAAACGCGGGCTGTTTCTTCTTATTCGGAAACGATCTCGCGGTTCATCGTCTTCTGACGGTCGGAAAGGATCAGGAAGAAGAAGCCTAGCACAAAGAACACGGCCAGGGAAGCGACCGCGATGTTGATCGTTCCGCCCGCCAGCTTGACCGCCGCGATGACCGCGGAGCCGAGGAACGATGCGCCCTTGGAGAAGATATCGTAGAGACCGAAATACTCTCCGGAGTTCTCCGGCGGGATGATCCTTGAGTAGTAGGAACGCGACAGGGACTGGATGGATCCTTGGAAGCAGCCCACGCCGAACGCGAGGATGCCGAAATCAAGCAGCGTATGCAGCGTCAGCGCGTACAGGCAGACCGCCGTATATCCGGCGATGCAGACCAGGATCAGCGGCACGGTCTTGAACTTTTTGGAGAGTCTCGCGAACACGAGTGATCCGACCCACGCGACCACCTGCGTCGCGAGCAGGAACACGACCTGTCCGACGGTCGGAAGACCGAGATCCGTTCCGATGTTGATGCAGTTGTCGATGATCGTTCCGACGCCGTCGATATAGAGGAAGAACGCGATCAGGAAAAACAGGACCTTCTTGTCATGCAGAAAGATCTTCCTCAGCGTGCCGAAGATCTTCCGGAACACGCTGCTGACGGTCGCCTTGTTCTTTTCCACGTAATTGAGCTGCTTGTAGTTTTTGAGCAGCGGAATGGTAACGAGCGCCCACCACGCGGCCGTCACGGTGTAGCCGATGATCTTGGAAACGGATTCCGGAAGCACCTTGAGCATGTCCGGTCCGAGCACGTAGGCGATCAGCGCGACCAGGAACGGGATGCAGGATCCGATATATCCCCAGGCGTATCCGTAGGAGGAGACCTGGTCCATCCGCTCTTCCGTCGTGACGTCGTTCAGCATGGAATCATAGAACGTGTTCGCCGCGGAATAGAAGATCTTGGTCAGAACGTAGATGATCAGGAACGCGAGCCAGCTCCACGCGAATCCGTTCAGGATGCATCCGATGACGCCGAGCGCGACGACGGTCTGGAAGAATATCTTCTTCATGTCCTTGCGGTCCGCGAGCGCGCCGCAGATCGGTCCCAATATCGCGACGATGATCGTCACGATCGAGATCGAAAGCGAATAGTAGGCGGTCGCCCGGTCGCCCGTGATCTGTCCCGGCGCGGTTCCGATCGCGAGGTTCTTGAACCAGATCGGGATCAGGGAACAGGCAAGCATCGTGTACGCCGAATTGCCGACGTCATAGAGCACCCAGGAAAACTCCTTGTCGTTCAGATCCCGGAACGCTTTCATGCCGTGGATCCATTGAAACAGTTTGTTTTTCATATGCCATGAACTCCTGCTTATTGCGGATTTCGGAACAGTTTTCATGCGGCACGCGCATGCGTCCGCTGCGGTCTTCCTGAAACTGATCCGTATACGTTTTTATTATAGCACTCCTTTTCGTCAATTTCACCCGTTCGCGGTCCTGTTCGGCATCCTTTTTGCGTTCGGTCCGCGGGGACGGTCTCCGTGTTCCGTTATAAAAAGCGGATTTTCGCGCTTCTATTGTCAATCCGGTCATTTTCCATTAGTATATAAAATGCGTGGATATAGGTCGGCGACCGAAATCCGCGGATTCGAATACCCGGCACAAACCCCGGCCGGCACGGTACCGCCGGTCATTCTTACGAAACACGAGGCTTTGCTATGAAGGTTAAGATTACAACGGACAGCACCTGCGATCTGTCCCCCGAACTGCTCGAAAAATACGATCTGGACATGATCTCGTTGGGCGTCAGCCTGGGAGAGCGTTCCGGAAAAGACGGGGTGGATATCACCCCGCAGGACATCTATTCCTACGTCGATCAGACGGGCACCCTGCCGAAAACGTTCGCCGTCAACGAGGCGGAATATCTCGCGTTCTTCAAAAAATGGACCAGGCAGGGATATACGGTCGTCCATTTCTGCATCAGTTCGGATTTCTCCAGTTCTTTCCAGAACGCGTGTATCGCCGCGGAAGAACTGCAAAACGTCTTTGTGGTGGACTCCCGCAACCTTTCCACGGGTCAGGGGCTCTGCGTCCTCCACGCTGCCGAGATGGCAGCCGAGGGCAAAACGGCAGAAGAGATCTATGAGGAATCCCGCGGCTATACGGATCTTGTGGAGGCGAGCTTCGTTCTCGACAAGCTGGACTATCTCTACAAGGGCGGCAGATGCTCCGCTCTCGCGAGATTCGGCGCGAACCTGATGCATCTCAAGCCGTGCATCGAAGTGATCAACGGAAAGATGGAGCCCTCCAAAAAATACCGCGGGGCGTTCGAAAAGGTCGTTCTCGAGTATGTGACCGACAAGCTCAGGGACAGGACCGATCTCGATCACACCAGGATCTTCATCACGCACACGACGGCTTCCCCGGAATGCGTGAAGAAGGTGGAAGACAAGATCAACGAACTCGCTCCGGGATTCAAAGAGATCCTGATCACCAACGCCGGTTCGACGATCACCTCGCACTGCGGTCCCAACACGCTCGGGATCCTGTTCGTCCGCACAAGGAACTGAACGAACCGCGTCCTGCGGGTTTTGCGATTCTGCACACAGGCTGTCTCAAGGCGATCGCCCTGAGGCGGCTTTTTTATTGTCCGGACAAAAAAAGCGCACGGCCGGTCCTTCCGGCGGCCGTACGCTTCTTATCATGTCCGATTATTCGGTTCTATATTAAAGATTGGGGTAAAAAAAGATTAAGAGATAATTCATAAAAAAGAAGGAGCATTGTGCTTCGCTCTCAAGTAAAGTTAAGTTACCACACAAAAACTCAAAGAGAGGATGACAATGCTCATATGAATCC
>JAFPXU010000064.1 GCA_017394605.1 Clostridia bacterium
CGCGCTGTGCCTGATGCTGGAACATCATTTTTTTGCGGGGTGAGCCATGGGACGGTATGACGGGATCCTGATCGTGAGCGATTTTGACCGCACGATGACCGACGAGACCGGCGCGGTGCCGGAGCGGAACCGCGAGGCGATCGCAAGGTTCATGGCGGAGGGCGGACGCTTTACCGTGGCGACGGGGCGCAGCGTCCCGATGTTCCGGCAGAAGCGGAAGCTGTTTGAAAGCAACGCGCCCGTGATCGCATTCAACGGCGGCGCCTGTTATGACTTTGAGAGGGAACGGACCGTGTTCGGATACCCGCTTCCGCGCCTCGACGCGATCGTCGCGGAGGCGCTAAATCGCTATCCGCTGAAGAACTGCGAGGTGCAGGGGTGCGGTTTCCACTGTGAGTTTCTGATCGATTCGGAACGCGAGAAGATGTTCTGCGAGCTCGGTGTCAGGATGGCGGACCAGCCGTACAGCGCGGTAACCGAGCCGATGTACATGCTGTTTTTCGGCGACGACTTTATCCGCCCGGACGATACGGAGCGGGATTTTCTGTCGACTACGCCGGAAGTGGAGACGATGCTGACGGACTGCGTCGCCTGGATCGAGTCGCAGGGACCGTTTTCGGCGGTGCGCTCGACGCCGCGCAACACCGAGGTGATGCTCAAGGGCGTATCCAAGGGCACGGCGGCACGGCGGCTAACTGAAATGCTCGGCTGCAGAACGCTCGTCTGCGCGGGGGACGCGATGAACGACCTTGCGATGCTTCAGGAGGCGGACCTCTGCTTTACGCCGGAGGACGGCGACAAAACGATCCGTCCGCTGGTCGGGGAGAAACTCCGCACGGTCGGACCCTGCGGAAAGGGCGCGATCGCGGACGTCATTGCATTGTTATAAGGAGAATGGAATGGGATCCTTTACGGGAACGGAATTTCTGCGGGATTACGCGGCGGACTGCTGCGAAAGAACGATGGAGACCGACTTTGAATCGCTTGCCCGCATGGCGGAACGGATGCTTGCCGCGAAGCACGCCGGGCGCCGTATCTATACCTGCGGCAACGGCGGGAGCGCGGCGACGGCGTCGCACATCTGCAACGATCTGCAGAAGGGCGCCCGCGTCTATGAGCGCACGGGCTTCAACGCCACGTGCCTTTCGGATTCGCTCCCGGTCGTAACGTGCCTCGGCAACGATTTCGGATATGACGATATCTTCCGCATCCAGGTGGAGACGCAGGCGGAGGAGGGGGACGTTCTGCTCGCCTTTTCCGGCAGCGGCAACTCAGAAAACGTCATCCGGGCGGTGGAGGCGGCGCGCGCGAGGGGCGTCGACGTGCTGGGCTTTCTCGGGCGGGACGGCGGAAGGCTTAGGAAGCTCTGCGATCTCTATGTGATCGCGCCGACTACGTGCATGGAGAAGATCGAGGACATGCACATGCTCTACTGCCACGCGCTCGTTTCGCTTCTGAAAAAGCGGCTTTCTTCGGAGTGGGGCTCGGAGGTCATCCGGCCGCTCCGGAACAGGAAGATCCGCACAGCGCTGTTTGACTTCGACGGCACGTTGAGCCTGATCCGCGCGGACTGGCATGACGCGATGATCCCGTATTTTACGGACGTTCTGCAGGCGGTGAGCGGCGATACCCCCCGGGAGGAGGTCGAAGCGACCGTTTTCGGTTTTGTCGACGCGCTGACCGGCAAGCAGACGATCTTCCAGTGCATCGCGCTGGACGAGGAGGTACAGCGCCGTGGCGGCGCGCACGTCGACCCCATGGTGTACAAGCAGGGCTTTCTCGACCGCATGGCGGAGCGCGTGACCGCGCGCGTCAGGGGGCTCAGGGCGGGAACGATCAAGCCAGGGGAGCTTCTGGTGCCCGGCGCACTCGAATGGATCCGGCTTCTGGAAAGCAGGGGCGTCCGCTGCTGTATAGCGAGCGGGACCGATGAGGAGAACGTTTTTGAGGAAGCGCATCTGCTCGGCGTGGATACGCTGGTTTCGGGCGGGATCGTCGGCGCCAGAGCGGAACAGAGCGAGGGCGTGAAGGAGGCTCTGCTGAAGGAACGCATCGCTGAGGGCGCTGTGGACGGCGATTCGCTCGTCTGCTTCGGAGACGGACCGAGCGAGCTCGAGGCGGCAAAGGCCGTCGGAGGCTACGCGGTTGCCGTTGCGTTTGACGAGAGGGTCCCCTTTGCGACCGATATGCGGAAGCGTAAACTTCTGCTGCCTGCGGGCGCAGATCTCGTGATCCCGGATTATACCGATACCGGCGCGCTGATGCGGTTGCTCGGCCTGTAACCGGACGGATCCTATGTTTTTAACGAATCAAAAACAGCGTCCCGGGCGGGGCGCTGATTCGTTTTTCGGGAAGGACTGCGGGTTTTGATAATGGCGAGGTACAGAGGACCTGGATATTACAGGGACGGGATGACGTCGTAAATCAGGGAGGCGATTGCGTTTTCGTCGTTGGAGACGAGGATGCGGTCGCAGATCGATTTGATCTCGTCGCTCGCGTTGGACGGGCAGAATGATGCGTCGGCTGCCTCGAGCAGTTCGCGGTCGTTTCTGTAATCCCCGATGGCGAGCAGTTTGCGGCCCATAAAGCAGGGGATATCCCGGCAGGCGTTGAGCGCCGTGCCCTTTGTGACGTTTTTCGGCAGCAGCTCGATGTGCTCGTGGTATGGGGGAACGCCCGTGATCGCGCGGACGATCTCGACGCGTTCATTTAGCTTCGATTCGTTCAGATACTGATACAGCGCCTGCGTTTCCTCCGGCTCGCCGTAATGCAGCGTCTTGAACCACGGGATGCCTTGGATCTCCTCGACCGAGCGGAACTCGCACGGCATGAGCTGCTCCACGAGCATGGGCGTCGCTGTTTCGCGCGGGGTGACGTAATACGTCATCCGTTCACCGTATACCTGGGTCTCCAGACCGGGGAGGTTCTCCCGACACCAGAGAAGGACGGAAAGGATCGCTTCCCGGTCGACCTCGACCATGTACAGGTACTGCTGCGTTTTCGGATCATATACGCCCGACCCGTTGTAGACGATGCTGGGCGCGTTCGGGACGAAGGTCTTCATGTAATAGACCGAGTTCGGAAAGCTCCGTCCGGTGGCGATCGCAAACAGGCCGCCGGCCTCGGTATATGCCCGGATCGCAGCGAGGTTTTCCTCACTTATGACGCTGTCAGAATTGAACAGCGTGCCGTCCAGATCGCTGAATATGGCGGTATCGCGGTAGAGCATGCGGGATCCTTTCTATTTCAGGGAGGCGGAGAAATTCTCCGCAAAGCGGGCGAGAAGTTCCTCCTGCACCGTGCCGAAACGGTCAGCAAGGAACAGCGGAAGATACCTGTCCTTCAGTGCTGCCCAGCTTTCCGCTTCATGGCGCACGAGGATCGGATAGTACCAGACGCCGTTCGATTCCGCGGCATGCACGTCCGGATAGGCGTCGCCGACCATCAGGACGTCCTCTTTCCGGTAGCCTTTTTCGAGGATCCGCGCGATGCAGTCGTCCTTTGTTCCGATCTCCTGGCTCGTGATGAAGGAGGGGTACTCCAAAAGCCCGTGGGAGTCCCACTCTTCGGTGATGGCGGAGAGGTTCGAACTCGAGATGATCGCGAGGTCGACCTTGTCTTTCGCGTACGCGAGCGCTTCGCGCACGTTTTCAAACGGAGGTTTGTCGTTCGGCTTCAGAGCTGCGATCTTTTTGTTCACCGATTCCGACCAGCGGAGGACCTTCTTCAGAAAAGCGCTGTCCGTCCGCCCGATCTCCTCTTTCAGGCTGATGTTGGACAGGTCGTCCTTGTCGAGCCATGTGCGGTACAGGGCAAGGTCCGCC
>JAFPXU010000065.1 GCA_017394605.1 Clostridia bacterium
GCTGTACCCGAAAATTGGCCAGCCTTGAATGATCAATTCTTTCCGGGCAAAACCAATACAGTTGAATTATTCCTGAACTTGGGGACAAATGAAAAGAGCTGCCTCAAATGCTCTTTTCGTTAGCTTTTGAGACAGCCCCTTGTTTTTATGTCTCTGAATACCGTTTTATTTCCCTGCATCCAACGCGAGATCCCCGTCTTTCACCCATCCGAGTTTCCTGCATCCGAGATTGATCAGCGGCGTAATGACAGCAGGAAGCACGATCGCAATCAGAAGCAATCCGATCCAATGCGACATCGTCGGAACGACCGCGGAAGCGCCTCTCGAAATCGCCTCTTCCGTTGGGGAAGCCCATCCGGTGATTACGCCGATCGGACCGCACATTCCGCACGTTCCCATCCCGGAATTGATCGGCGCACCGTTCATTTCGATCCGGAACAGGCATGTGGCGACCGGACCGGTTATGGCGGAGCAAAGAATTGGCGCAATCCAGACCTTCGGATTCTTAATGATATTCGGCATTTGCAGCATGGATGTACCGAGCCCCTGTGAAACGAGTCCGCCCCAGCGGTTTTCTCTAAAAGACATAACCGCAAACCCTACCATCTGTGCGCAGCATCCCGCCACCGCAGCACCTCCGGCAAGACCGGTCAAGCCAAGAACCGCGCAGATCGCGGCCGAAGAAATCGGGAGCGTCAGCGCTACGCCCACAAGAGCCGATACCGCAATCCCCATCCAGAAAGGCTGCAGTTTTGTCGCCCTGTCGATCAGAAGCCCGAATGCGTTCGCCGCAGACCCGATCGGCGGAGCAATCAGTTTTGCAAGCGCAACACCGATCAGAATCGTGACCGCAGGCGTCACAAGAATATCTACCTTGGTCTCCTTGGAAACCGCTTTCCCGAACTCTGCGGCAATAATCGCGATGATAAGGACCGCCAGAGGTCCTCCGGCTCCGCCTTCCGCATTTGCCGCCCAGCCGACAGCCGCAAGTGAAAATAGGACCATCGGATCCGCCTGCAGCGCCCGTTCGATTGCAACCGCCATTGCAGGCCCCGCGACCGCCATCGCGTAATTCCCGATATCCGTCAGAAACGGAACGGAAAGCTGCTGCCCCATCGTCCGGATGATCGTCCCGATCAGCAGCGAGCAGAACAGGCCCTGCGCCATGGCGCTCAGCGCATCGATCCCGTAGCGCTTCGCGGAGAACACGATATTTTTCCGCTTCAGAAAATCATAAAACCGGTTCATGGAATTCTCCCGTGTCAGATAGTGCCGTACTGCCAGACACGGTGCCGTTAGAGGCAGCCCGTTCCGCAGCATCGGCTGTTAGTAACTATAATACCACGAAGGAAGCCGTTTATTACCAACTGAACACGTATAATCTTAGGTAAAAAAGAAGCCGGGACATTTCGGTATGCAAACCGAAATCCCGGCATTTCAATCGGTTCATGTCAGCGGCAGCCGTTTAATATCTCATGCGCGCGGTGCAGAACGGGAAGTTCCCGGTTAGCAATCAGCCTTCCGAGTTTTGTAGAGGCCCGCTCCCGATACTCCCGCACTGCTTCTTCGTAGGTAAGCTTCAGCGCCGAGAGATGAAACTTGTCCTTTTCGTCCTGTGTAAGATGTTTTTCCCCGAAAGAGAGCACCCGGCAGAGAAAATAGTGGTTGATATTATGCCTGTGGAGCAGGTTATAGTAGTCGCTGACGACACCGATCTTGCGCAGGACCTCCGTCTCCGCCCCAAGCTCTTCTTTCAATTCCCGCCGGACGGCATCCGTCAGGTTTTCACCTTTCTCCACCCCTCCGCCTGACGTTTCAATCAGAACAGCATTTCCAAACTCGTCATTTCTCACCGCTCTTACAAAATAAAAGTAACCTTTATCGTCACATACGATCGCCCTGACAATCTGGCGGTCATGATCCGTATACTCAAACGGCCACTCCGTATCCTGAAGCGTCAGCTGCCACTCACTGCTGTTTTCCAATTTGATCTCCCTCTGCCCGTTCGGTTAATACCGGCCGTCATATCATCCCGGCCCGATACCTGTGTCTCTTCCTAATGCCTTACATTCAGTCCAGGAATCTGACAGCGGTTCCGTAGGCGATTACTTCAGCCGCGCCCTGCATAACCTGGGAAGAACCGTATCTGACACCGACGACGGCATCCGCGTGCAATCCTTCCGCCTCGTCAACCATGCGTTTTGTCGCCAGTTGCCGGGCTTCGTTCAGCATCTCGGTATACCCGACGATCTCTCCGCCGACCAGCGTTTTCATCGCGGCCATGAAATCCCGCCCGAGGTTCTTGGTCTGAACGATCGTTCCTTTTACGATACCAAGCGCTTCATACTGTCTTCCCGGAATCGTATCAATACTTACGAGCATCATCATATTCTCCCCCTTTCAGTTCTTTGATTCTCTGCCGCAGCGCGATTACAACTCCAACGATCACGGCAGCAGGAAACACAATAATCAACGTTAAAACGAGCGGCGGAACCGGGGCTTCATGGTTTGCCCAGAGAACCAGTGCGATCATGCCAGCAAAAAAGATGATCGCGGCTGCAGCCGCCAGTGCCGCGCCTGTTTTTCGGCGGCTGATATCCGTACGTTGTACATTCACAAAAGATACACCCCCTTCTTCCATCTTGCGTATTCTTTCAAGATATGCGGAAGGATCCATCTCCGATAAGAGTTCTTTCTCTGAAGAAACCGCCGCGCAGATTTCCTGCATGCGTTCAGATGTCCGAATACTGTTCTGCAGCTCCATAATCTGATCGTCCATGCATTGCTTCAGCGAGAGCTCGCCCGATTCCATATCCCTAATTTTCCCGCAGGGAACACCCAGCATCCGCATAAGTTTGATCCGCTTAAGCTGTTCTACATCCCGAAGCGAATATTCCCGGTAACTGTTTTCGGGATTCCTGCCGGGCTTGATCAGTCCCTGCTCCTCATAGAACCGGATATTCTTTCTGGTGATTCCGGCCAGTTCTTCTGCCTGATTGATTTTCACGCCCGCTCTCCTATCTTCCCATATGTTGAGGATCTCTTCCTGCCATGACCTTAAGGCTTCCATAAGGTGGAAGGTCAAGAGCTTTTTTCAAAAATTGCAGCTTTTTCTGTAAAAATGCCGGCCAAATCTACCTCTTTTCTCTTTTCTCGGCAAATTAATAACCGGCAGGCATATGCTTTCTCATGTATTCCGCCGTTCTGTAAAGGGTCGTACCGTGATAGATCTGTTCCAGGTGACCTTCGAAGTCAAGCTGATACTGATCCCTCAGCCGGTCAAGTTCCTCTTTTATCGTTCTTTCTCCGCTCTTTTCCCCGTTTTCCATCATGTCCCAGATGCTGAGCTGCTTTGCCCCTTGTTTTCCGAGATTATACATGCTGACGCCTATCAGCCGCACCGGCTTCCTGTCAACCTGTCCGAACAGATTGAGCGCTTCACGGTAGATGATGGCAGCGGAATCACAGAAATCCAGCGTGTGCGACCTGGTAATGCTCTTCATGTCGGCATATGTCAGCTTCAGCGTTACGCCTTTCCCATACAGTCCTACGCGCTTTGCTCTGTGATCCACACACAGGGAAAGAAGGAAAAGGATATCTTTCAAAAACGCATAGCTGGCTACATCCTGCTGGAAGGTGATTTCCCTCCCTATGGATTTCGCGTCTTCCGGCCGATAGGGGATGACTTTGCGCTCATCGGTTCCGGACGCAAGCTGCACGATCCACTGCCCTTGCCTGCCGAACAGCCGGATGACTTCCTCTCTCCGTTGCGAAATATCCCGCACCGTCAGGATTCCCACCGCATTCATCTTCTGAGCGGTCTTTTCCCCAACCGTATAGAGCACCCGGACATCGCGGTCGATGATCAGGGAAACAAACTCTTCTGCTGTCCGGATCTCGAAATAACCATCCGGTTTCTTCTCTTCGCTGGCGGTTTTCGCGGCGGTCTTGGAATAGGCGACACCTACGGAGCAGCTCAGCCCGATTTCTTCTCGCGTCCTTCGCTTGATCGTTCTCGCGATTTCGCCCGCACCGTCAAATGACCCGGCTTGACGGGTCACATCCAGATATGCTTCATCCAGCGCCACATATTCGCATGCGGAAGCGTATGCGTTCCATATCTCATGCAGCTGGCCGGATACAATCCTGTATTTGTCAAAATCGGGATGCCTGTAGATGCCGTTCGGACACAGCCGGTATGCTTCCTTGATGTTCATCCCGGAACGAACGCCGTATTTTCTGGCTTCATAGCTGCAGGTAGCTACAACGCCGCGCTCATTCGGGAGAGAATCGATGATCAGCGGCTTGCCTCGCAACGTCGGATCGTCCCGGGTTTCAACTGCCGCATAGAACGCATCCATATCGACGTGAATAATAATCTGATTCATCTCAGTATGCCTGACGGCACTTCAATTCAGTTACGGACGGTACTATGCCGGGTCCTCCGTCTCTTCGAACAGGTGGAGCATTTTAATCCCGTGTTTGATCGCAGGCAGCACCGCAGCAAGATTTTCACAGGATGCGCTCCTTCCGCCGGGCACGTTGACGATCAGGGTATTCCCCCTTAATCCCGCTGCGCTTCGCGAGAGACACGCCTTATAGGTGGTCTGCATGCTC
This sequence comes from Clostridia bacterium, assembly GCA_017394605.1. The sequence goes on from JAFPXU010000065.1 coordinate 4,618, forward strand.
GCATAACGCATGGCCTCTGGTATGCCTCTCGCTTCCCTGTCGACCACGGTCAGAGTTGCTTCGGGCGTAACATCCTTTCTGGAGAAGCCTGTCCCTCCGTTCGTGACGACCAGATCTGCGCGGATCACATCCGCGCAATGTATAAGAATCTTCTCGATCCGCTCTTTTTCCTCCGGAACGACTGCTGTGAACACGATTTCCCATCCATCGGCCTGTAATAAGTCGCACAGAACCTTCCCGCCGAGGTCCGCTTTTTCCCCTCTGTATATCTTGTCACCGACAGTAATGACCGCCGCCGAGCATCCCTTACCCATGTCTTTCCTTCCTTTTCCGAGCCATAAGCAACCCTGTCAGATATGAACAACGGTTCCGATCCGGGGGTGTGAATAACCGCCCATCGAATCCAGCTTATCCAAAAACTCTTCACTTGTAAGAATTGCGAGAAACGCCTTCAGTTTCGGATCCATCAGGTCGCGCTCCCTGAGAGCAAAGTCATATTCCTCCGCCCTCACCTCAATAAAGTCAAGTCCCATCGCGTCAGCTGCAGCCTTGATCCCCATTCCGGCATCAATGTCCCCGCCCGAAACAGCCGCGGCAACCGCCATATGCGTAGCGGCTTCCCGTTCGTATCCGATAATCTGCCCAGGTAATATTCCTTTCTCCTTCAGGAGATAATCCAGCAGTACCCTCGTTCCCGCGCCTCTTTGTCTGTTGATATATCGTTTTCCGGGAAGTGATTCGACACCGGTGATTCCGAGCGGATTCCCCTTTTTGACCATGATGCCCTGTATGCGCTCAACACCTTTGATCAGGACTATGCCGCCATCCGGGAAAAGCTCCCTGAGAATATCCTCGTTATAAACACCCGTCTTCTCGTCCAGCAGATGCGTCGGCGCAATCGTTGTCTCCCCGCGTTTCAGAGCCAAAAGACCCGCCATGCTCCCTACATGGGCGGAACTCAAGGAGTATCCGGGGTATTTCCGTGACATTCGTTCCCCGATCTCGTCCATAATCATGTCGTGCGATCCGACGGAGATCAGCGTTTTATCGATCTCACTGCGTTTTTTCAGCAGATGCAGTTCGACCGTCTCCCCCGTTTCAAAGCCTTCAGACTTCTGTGGAATCACGCAGTAGCCATCCGCCCTGACCAGGCTCATGAGCGCTCCGGCGCCTCTTTGCATAGGCGCGGCAATGACTTTTCCGTCTACAGCCCCTGCACGCATCCGTACATATTCCCTGTATTTCAGCGAGGAAACGATCCGTTTCGAAAGAACGGCATCCACCGTCTCTTCCGCAGTCCCGTCCCTAGAGATCAGGGACTCGACAAACATACGGAACGCTATATATGCGCTGACGGGATAGCCGGGCAACCCGATGACCGGCTTTCCGCCGACAGCAGCAAGAATAACCGGCTTGCCGGGTTTGATCGAAACGCCGTGCACCGCGACTGTTCCCATCTCTTCCAGCACTGAAGACGTATAATCCTCTCTTCCCGCGGAACTGCCGGCAATCACAATAACAATGTCATTCTCCGCCAAAGCGGTTTCGATCCCTCTGCGGATCATGCCTCTGTCGTCGGGAATGATACCGTACCGCGTTGAAAAGCCTCCCGCCTCCCGGATCAGTCCGGCAATCATTCCGGTATTGGAATCTATGATATCCCCGGGTTTCGTTTCGGATCCGGAGGGAACAATCTCGGTTCCTGTAGGCAGAATCCCCACGCTTCTTTTTTTCAGCACATTCAACTCCGGATGCCCGGAGGCAAGAAGCGCTCCCACATCGACAGCGCGAATTCTATGCCTTCCGGGAAGCACCATTTCACCGGCCGCAATATCCTCCCCAATCGGGCGGACATGCTGCCAGACCGGAACAGAAGAATAGATTTCGACCGATCCGTCTTCCAGTTCGTTGATATCCTCCGCCATGATCACGGCATCGAACGGCGCTTTCACGGGATCGCCGGTATCGACCTGTAAATAATGCCCTGCCTGGAGCCGCAGCGGTCTTTCCTCCCTTGCATCCACCGTTTCCGAGGCTATGACAGCAATTCCGTCCATGGCGGCGGAATTGTAGAGCGGGCTGCAGCAGTTCGCGTAGACGCCCTCGAACGTGATCCTACCTACGGCTTCGTATGTGCTGATACGCTCGGGAGATTCCGTAAAAAACCCGCAGTTTTCCAATAGTTCCGTATATCTTTCGGAGGCCTCTTCGGGAGAAACCGCGGTCAGATAAAGATTCCGTTCAGCCATACGCGTACTGTTTCTCCTTTCCGAATTCCCTCTGTGTTTTCATCTATCATCACAAACCCGTCCGTCTCTGTCAAAGACCGGATCAGTCCCGATTTGGCATTGACCGGCGTCACCGTCGGAAGTCCTTCCCCGTTGTCGGTCAGCCTGACCTGCTGAACCGTTTTTCTGCCGGGACTGGAAGGCATGTTCTTTTCCGTAATCCCGAACGTATACCGCACCGTCCCGATCTGATCCGCGCCCGTTATGGTTCTCCACAGTCCGCCCAGCAGATATTCGCACACTAGAATCGCTGCAACGGGATGTCCCGGAAGCCCGAGCACGCTGCAACCGCATTCCTCGGACGATCCGATAATCGCCGGTTTCCCGGGTTTCATGGAAATTCCGTGCGTCAGCAAAGGCTTTCCGGTTGCCTTCTCTACAGCTTCCGCGGTCAGATCCTTCTCGCCTTTGGAACTGCCTCCGGACAGAAGAACAGCGTCCGCTTTGCGGAAAGCCCGCTTCAGCGCGGAAACCAGACGATCCGAATCGTCCGGAACCAGTTCACGACCCACCGGGACAAGTCCCATTTCCCTGCATTTCGCGGCCAGTGCCGCACTGTTCACGTCACGCATCTTTCCGAATCCCGGAACCTGTTCCGGAGGAACGATTTCGTCTCCCGTCGAGATAATCCATACTTTCAACGGACGAAAAACCTGTACCCGCGTAACACCGACCGCGCATAGAAGGCCCGTTTCCGCAGAGGATATCCTGGTCCCTTTCCGGAGAATCACGGATCCCTTTCCCACATCCTCGCCCGGAAGCACGACATTACGCCCGGCGGATACAGCGCCGAATATCGCGACACGGCTGTCAGAAACGTTCTGGCACAGTTCAACCGGAACGACCGCGTCCGCACCCTCCGGAATCATGCCTCCGGTCGGGGTATACGCACACTTGCCGCTTCCGACTGCGCACGCCGGAACCGAACCTGCGAAAAGCTTCTCCGCAATATCCAGGAGCACCGGCATGCTTTCCCCGGCGCCGGCAGTATCTGCCGCAAATACCGCGTATCCGTCCATGGTGGACCTTGCAAACGACGGAACATCCTCCGGAGCAGTAATATTCTCGGCAAGAATCCTTCCGAACGAATCCAAAATGCCGACGGTTTCGGTTTCCGCCGCAGGATGACTCTTCAGATAATCGCGTATCAGCGCGGATAATGCCTCTTCGGGTTTTGCCACATGGAGAAGTCTCATGTCAATCCCCCATAAAACTCCAAAAATCTCTTTCCTTCCACAGACTGCGGCGAACGGGAAAACATTCCGGATTCTGTATGTTCCAGTATCCTTCCCTTGTCGAGAAACATCATCTCATCCGAGATCCGTTCCGCCTGACGGATGTCATGCGTAATGAACAGCACCGCCGCTCCCGTTTCATCACGGTAATCCCGTACCGCCCGCTCCGCAAGCTGGATCGCCTCGATATCCATAGACGCGGACGGCTCGTCGAGGATCAGAAGAGAGAATGTCTTCATTAGAATCCTCGCGAGGCACATCCTCGCGCTTTCCCCGCCCGAGAGGAGGTCTCCTCTGTGACCGGTCAGATGCGCAATCTGAAGATGCGCCATCAGACGCGCTGCTTTTTCCCTGTCTTTCTCCGCAAGCAGGATATTGTTCTCCATGCTCATTTTAAACGGATACGGTTTCTGCGGGAGATAACCGACCGTGATCTTTTCCGTCCAGGGCGAACTGTTCCCGTCTGTCTTCAGCGTCCCCGCAAGGCATCTTCCAAGCGTGGATTTCCCGCATCCGTTGGCTCCGAGCACGCAGCAGATTCTTCCGGGCGTCAGTTCGAACTCTCCTGCTCGCAGCGTAAAACCATCCGGATAGGTTTTTGTGAACGGAAGCGTCTTCATCGCGTGATCCTTTCCTGCAAAAGAGAAACCGCAAGATTGACGATAAATGAAATCAACATCAGGATGATACCGATGGCGATCCCCATTTCAAAATTACCCTTGTTCGTATATTCCATGATCGCCGTCGACATAACGTTGGTCTTCCAGGAAATCGCCCCGCCGACCATGGAAACAGCGCCAACCTCCGCAATCGATCTTGAGAAACCGAGCAGGTAGGCGCTGACGATCTGATACCGGCTCTCGTTGATAAGAAGCCCGAACAGCTTCCGTTTGCCAAGTCCCAGTCCGCGTCCCGTCTCCAGAATTCCCGGCGAAATGTCCGCGAGAAAGGATTCCATGCATCCCGCGACGATCGGCGTAATGAGCACGATTTGCGCAAGGACCATGATTCGGACGGTAAACAGAATCCGCGCGGAACGGAATGGGCCAACGCCGGAAAAAAGAAGATAGAAGATCAGCCCGCAGACAACGGGGGGCATTCCGGTCATGGTCCTGTTGAGCACCGTAAGAAACCTCCTTCCCGGGAAGACACAGCTTCCGAGAAGGACGCCCAAAGGAACGCCTATCGCGAGCGCGATCAGAGAGGACGGAAGCGTCATCCTGACCGTAACAAGCAGGATATCCGCGAGTTCAGCGTTTCCGCTCAGAATCAGCTCGATTGCTTTTTCTAATGCGCTGCCCATCTTCAGCCGACCGCGCCGCCGTTTTTCTGGAATGTCAGAAACGTCGCTTTGTCAGAAAGAATATATCCGCCCGACTGCTCTGCCATTAACAAACTCGCACTCATACCGGCATTCGCGGAGTTATACCACTTATACTCCTTGAAGCTTTCCGGATCTTCCGTGATCCCAAGTTCCTCCGGCCAGAGGGACAGTTCCTTTGTATGGGTCCCGGATCCGTCTCCGCGGCTGACGAAGGTATATGCTCCGTCCGCGATCGCACGGAATGCGTCTTTGACGTTTTTTGCGGAAGCTGCTCCGGCAGGATCGCTGCTCGGGCCGCAGAGAACAAAGAAGTTGTACAGAAATGACAGCCGCTCCGAATCGAATTCCGGCAGCGTCCGTGCAAATCCCTGCTCTACGAATTCTTCCTCTTTCGCTTTCGCGTGGACCAGGATCAGATCCGCGTTCCCGAGTTTTGCGGCGGCAATCGCTTTCCCTGTCCCGGCGGACTGCACTTCGACCGTATATCCGTACTCTTTTTCAAATACCGGCAGCAAGAAGCCAAGAAGCCCCGAATCTTTAACGGACGTTGTCGTCGACAGCCGTATGGTCTCTTTCCCCGGCTCCGCCTTTGTGATTGTTCCAGAAAACTCAGGATAACCGTCTTTTATGTAAAACAGGCTGTCTCCGAACTCTTCCTTTCCGTACTCTGCGGCAAGGCTGATCCCTTTCTCCGAAAGAAGGAACCGGATCAGCGCATCCGCGCCGTCCGTATTGACGTATACATCCGAGACAGGGTTCCCGTCCGCATCTTCAAACGGCGCGGCTGGATCGACCGCAATCAGCGTATACGTGTTGATCATCGCGTCATCCTGTTCCATCAGGATGACCGTCTTCGCGCCATCGGCATCCTTATGACCTGCAGCGGCGCATCCCAGAATACTTCCGGCAAACGTCAGAGCAAGCAACAGGGCGGCAGCTTTTTTCATATTTCTTTTTGCTTGCATGAAACTTCCCTCTCTCATAGTTTGAATGTATTTACGCAGGTATTGTTGTTCCGTTATAATCGTTTCATCCGATTCCAGATGGAGGAAACAAAAATGGATCCCCGCTTTGAACGAAACATGCCCGCTCTTTCCGAAAAAGAGCAGTCGCTTCTCTCCGGATCCGGTGTCCTCATCGCAGGCTGCGGCGGCATAGGCGGCCGTGTGTGCGAACTCCTTCTAAGAGCAGGGGTCGGAAAAATCTCCCTTGCGGACGGGGATTCCTTCTCGGAAAGCAACTTCAACCGTCAGGCATACTGTAATCAGCTTTCATACGGCAGAAACAAAGCGGAGCATCTGGCGGAAACGCTTGCCGTCACGTTCCCGGACGCGGAGATCCGCCCTTTCCCGGTCTTTCTGGACGATCAGACCTTTACGCAGGCTGCGGCGGGATGTTCCGTGGTTGTAGACGCGGTGGATAATATCCGGTCCCGACTGTTTCTGGAAGACGCCTGCGCCGGTGCAGGAATCTGTCTCATACACGGCGCCGTGCACGGCTGGTCCGTACAGGCGGGCGTTATTCCTCCCGGGGCCGGAATCCTTCGCCGTCTCTATAAAAATGCCTTCGAAGACGCTTCCTCCGAAGGCAGAACCGTACTCTCGCCTGCACCGGCCTTCTGCGCTTCCGTTCAGGCAGCGGAAGCCATCAAGCTCCTTGCGGGACGCGCGCCGGCTCTCTCGGGCAGACTGCTTGTCGCGGACCTGTCCGTCATGGAAATGCAGGTCTTTACGCTCTGATCGCGCTGATCAGCTTCTCGAAATCCGGCTTCTCCCAGTAGACGGGAGTCGGATAAAGAGGATTCGCTTCTTTCATCGCCCAGGCTATGATCTGATCAATGTCCTCATCCTTGATGCAGTCGACTTTCTCGGGAATTTCCATCTTTTTCTTCATTTCCTCGATCCAGCCGATAAACTTCGCGGCCTTCTCGGCGTCCGTTTTCCCTTCCATTCCGCATGCCTCCGCGAGGCGGGCGAGACGGGCGTGCGCCGCAGCGCCGAACTGTCGCATGACGTAAGGAAGAATGACGGACATCGCGAGCCCGTGCGGAAGCCCGTATAATCCTCCCAGCGTATGACCTACGGCATGAACGTACCCGACGCAACCGCGTGTAAAGGATCTTCCCGCTTTGAACGCCGCAATCTGCATATTCTGTCTGGCCTCCAGATCGGAGCCGTCGCAATACGCGCGGTAAAGATTATCGTAAATCAGTTTTACCGCGTCAATGGCATAATCATTTTCCAGCTTGGTGTTATACGTATGGTTCGTATAGCTCTCGACCGCATGGCAGAGCGCGTCGAGACCCGTTGTCGAGGTCACCTTCTTCGGAAGACCGGTCGTCAGCTCCGGATCGAGAACCGCGTATTTCGGAAGCAGGCAGGTATCGTTCAGGCTGGCCTTGTGATGATCCTTTGAGTTCGTGATAACGGCGGCAACCGTTGTCTCCGATCCTGTACCGGCGGTCGTAGGAACCGCGAAAATGACAGGGATCCTTTTCAGGACGCGGAACAGCCCCTGCAGTTTGTCTATGCTCTTCTTCGGGTGCGCCAGTTTTGCGCCGATCCCCTTGCTGCAATCCATGGGGGATCCTCCGCCGAAGGCAATCATCGCCTTACAGCCGTTTTCCTTATATACTGCCACGCCCTCGTCGATATTGATATCCGTCGGGTTTGGCTGTACTCCGTCGTAGATCACATAGCCGACTCCCTCGCGTTCCATCGCCTCAAGCAGCCCGTTCAGAAGTCCGAGCCCCATCAACACCTTATCCGTTACGATCAGAACCTTCTGGAAGCCCTTTTTCTTGATGAGCGCAGGAAGCTCTTTCACCTTTCCGGGTCCGGTCAGCGTTTCGGGCACTCTCCACGGAAGAGCGTTCATGCCAACGCTGAAAACAGCCTGATAGATCCTTGCGTATATTTTACCCATATTGATTCCCTTCCTTTCCTTTTGCAGAGACCGCCGGATTCCGCCTTCCGCCGCAAAAGCGGCTTCTATAGCATCCTCCTTCCGGTACTCCGCGAATTCCGCCCGGCTGACCATGCGGACGGCATTAACCGGGCAGACCTTGCTGCAGATACCGCAGCCGATACAGTTATCCTCATCTCCCATGATGCAGACGCAGTTGATATCCCCGTGATACTTCGGTCCTTCGATCACGAGGCAGCTGTTCGGACAGCTCTCGACACAGACGGAACACGCCACACAGCTTCGTCTGTCGATAGCGGGAAGGAGCCAGTCCTTTTTCGGTATCTTGGGTGAGATGTTCCCTTCTCCGTCCAGTATCGCGCTTTTCGGGCACAGCTTCGCGCACAGACCGCAATCCACGCATCTGCCCGAATCGATGCTGTGCATGCTTTTCGCCTGTCCTGAAACCGCCCCCACGGGACATTTTCTAGCGCACAGGCCGCAGCCTATGCAGGCGTCAGTAATCCGGTATGCCATATCAGCCACCTCCCGACGGAGCGAGAAATACCAGCTCGTCCCCGTCTTTTAATTTTGTACTGATCTTTGCGGGGGCTCCGTTAACCATGAAAACGCACGCCCTGAATTCCTTTTCCGGAAAACCGGTCCTGTCTTTCATGACAGCGCACGCTTCTCTGACCGAATGGATCTCCGCAGTGAAATCCCGGAATCCCGTTTTCAGCCGCAGCGGTCCGAACATCTTTACCGATACCATCCGCGTTTCCTCACTTTCCCTCGGGATGGAGCGCAAATGCGTCCAGCCCGAGTTTTTTCAGCGTCTTCCGCGTCGGGATGCCGTCCTGTGTCCAGCCTCTCGCCCCGTAATATGTCGTTTTCAATGTTTCCAGAGGCACTTTGGTTTTCGGATTTTCAGGATCCTGCGGGGTATCCGTCAGCCTTCCGGGAAGCGAATCGTCTTTTCTTGACACGCCGAACCGCGTGTTGATATGCCGTTCAAGCGTATATCCCCGTTTCCCGGCCTTAAAGAACGATCCGAAGTTGGACGGCATGCCGGTCACGAGTTTCAACGCTTTCGACTGATTGAAGATGACCGGAAGATTGAAACACACAATCCCCGGAAAAAGGTTAAGAAGACGTAGCAGCCAGCCGATTCTCGGAATCGCCAGACAGAATGTTTTCGTAAGCGCGCCGTTCGGACGGCTGATCAGAACCGGGGGAAAGAACGCGTATGTTGTAAACAGACACTGCCCGGCTGAGCTGACTGCCTCCATGAGATCCTGAAAGATGACGGTGAAATCCGCTTTCCCCTTCGGCGTAAGCGGATCCACATTCAGACTCAGACCCTCGATCAGAACCATGTATCCGCCGTTCAGATGGCACCCGCCTCTGTTCGAAACGGCATAACCCAGTCCGAGCCCGACCGAACGCCTCGGCTCATACGCAGCGAGTTCCATTCCCTTTGCGTTGATTGCGAACTCCTTGCCGCCGTATTTTTCGGAAAGACGTTTGCTTCCTTCGGCCAACTCATTCCCGATCCCGCGCCGGTAGGCAATGTCTTCGAATACACCCGAGATGTTCTCCTTACCGTTTTCCGCCCACGTAAGGCCGTTATCCCAAAGCCCCTTCTCGTTTGCCTCCATCGCGTAAGCCAGCGTGGACGCAGCGGAAATCGTGTCCATTCCGAGCTCGTCAAGCTGATAGTTCCATTTCAGGATAGCGTCGAGGTCGTTGTTTAGAATGCCTCCGCCCAGAAGACCCAGCGTTTCCAGCTCCGGTCCTTTTACTTCACGTCCTTCCACCTCCACGGCCCTCGCGCACCGGATCGGGCAGGTCAGACATCCTTTGTTGACGATATTGTACTGTTCCGCGAGCGTTTCCCCATTCACCTTTTCGAAGTCGTCGTAGCGCCCGTACATATAGTTCTTTGTGGAAAGCTGCCCGCGCATCTGCATCGTGGAAACAAGCCCTGCTGTCCCAAGTCTTGGCAGCTGATCTCCCGTCAGGGGATGGGATTTCAGATATCGGACCCAGCTTCTGTTCAGGCGGTCGAGTTTCTCCCTGTCGTATACGCTGACGGTATGGTTCCCCGAAACCGTAATGCCCTTCAGGTTCTTGAATCCCATGACCGCTCCGACTCCGCCCCGTCCCGCCATCCTCTCGTTCGAAACGACGGAAGCGTAGCGAACCAAATTTTCCCCTGCGGGGCCAATGACGATCTTGCCGTTTTTCGCCGGCTTCCCGCCCCTTGCCTCTGCGAGTTTTCCGTCGAGAGCCGTCTGGACTTCTCCCGTCTTCATTCCCCACAGATCCGAGGCATCGTGAAATTCAAATCTGTCGTTTTCGATTTCGATCCATACGGGGGAATCGGCTTTTCCGCGGATCACAAGCGCGTCATATCCTGCCTTTTTCAGGTAATAGCCGAAGTTTCCGCCGCAGTTTGAAGAAGTCAGAAAGCCGGTCAGCGGCGACCGTGTCGACATATTGAATCTGGACGTGCTCGGGCATCCGGAACCTGTGAACGGTCCCGTGCTAACAACGATGACGTTGTCTTCCGAAAGAGGCTCCGTATCCGCGCCGACGGTATCTCCGATGATTTTTGCGGCCATGGTTTTCCCGCCAATGAAAAGACGACGTTCTTTGTCAGACCACGGATATTCTGCAACCGATCTGTTTGACAGATCGATCTGAATGACCGTGCCCATGTAACCCTTATATTTTGTAGGCATAGGCGCTGTACCTCTCTGATTTGATGATGGACATGATATATAAGCATAGTAGCATAAACGACGTTGCGCTACAATCGCGCTTCAAACGGATTCTTCCCTTCACGCAAACCTGGAAGATTCATGCAACGAAAAAAAACAGCCGATTTTGGTGTGCTCCCCGTCAAGAGGACAGTAAAATATCATAAGCTTTTTCGTACAGAAGCATCCCTTGTGGGTGCTCCTGTTTCGTTAGGCAGCAAGCTTCATTTTGCGCATTTCCATCGGCGTCAGGATGCCGAGATTTCTCTGTATGCGCTGGGTGTTGTAGTAATCAATATAGCCTTCTATCGTCTGTACAAGGGATTCTCTGGAGGTAAAGCGTCTGCCGTAATAGCATTCCCGTTTCAAGATGCCCCAGAAACCCTCCATCGGCCCGTTGTCAAGGCAGTGAGCGACTCTGGACATGCTTTGCACCATGCCC
>JAFPXU010000066.1 GCA_017394605.1 Clostridia bacterium
ACTGGGTGCCGTTCTTCCAGGTCCAGAGGTTGACCTTGACGAAGTTCATGCAGGTCTGGAAGTCCAGATATTTCAGAACATACGCTGCCGGGATCTCGTCGAAGTAGCCGTAGCCGAAGGAGGTGTACGGCCCGATCCAGACGTCCTGGGTCAGGGAAACGCCGTTCATTTCGCAGAAATCCTTGAACGGGAGGCAGAGATCCTTCAGATTCGGGTTCACGCCGCTGACGGGCTCGCGTTTCGCGTTCGCCTGGGAGAAGCCCTCATAGCGGCCTTCGGAAACGCCGCGGTGACCGTTCACGTCATAGCCCTTATATTTGGTTTCGAGCAGTTCGCCGAGTTTCTTGATCTGCTTCTTCATTCTGAGAAGACGCGGGATCTTCAGAATGTTCTTCTTCGGCTCGAACGGTTCGATGACCTTTCCGTCCCTGTTCTTGTAGTTGCGGTTGAGCTTCGGGCCGTCATGCGTGATGCCGCAGAATTCCTCTACGTCATGGACCGCATAGTAGCTCGGAACGCCCATGATCGCGCCCATCTCGTAACGGCGCCCGTTATAGGTCGGTGACCAGCACTTGCCGCCGACGCGGTCGAGTCTCTCAAGGATCGTGTAGTTCTCGTATCCCTTTTTCTCCAGGTACATACCGGCGGAAAGACCAGCGGGACCGCCGCCAACGATACAGATGCGTGTGTTTTTGTCCATGCTATATATATCCTCCCATTGATTAATGTGAATTCGCACACGAATATTATTATATCTTATGCGTCACCGTGATGCACTTATTTTTTATTATATATTTGCGTAAAAAAGGGTCGAAAAGACGGCGCGTTTTAGGTACAATGATTCTGTATAAGTTTTTATGCGGAAACGGAAGGAGATATCCCGGATGCGGTTTGACGGATTTGCGTCGCTTCTGACTTTTCGGGCGGAACAGACCCCCGGCGCGCCGGCTTTTTTCGTCGCGGAGAACGGGGAAAAGAAGCCGCGGACGTACGCGGATTTCCGCGTGAACGTCATTGAACGCGCCGAAGCGCTCCGCGAGGAAAGGAAGGCGGCGTACGGGATCCTGGCGGACGGCGGAGAGGCTTGCGTCACGGAGATCTTCGCTTCGGTCATCGCCGGACGGCGCACCGTGCTGCTGAACGAAAACGCCCCTTCCGAAGTTCTGACCGAACTTGTCGCGGAGGCGGAAATCGACTCGCTGTGGGGAGACCCGGAACTGCGCGCCGAACTGGAACCGGCGCTTGTACCGGAAGCCGAAGGCGGGGAGGGGAAGATCCTGTTCTTCACGTCCGGAACGACAGACCGCTCCAAGGCGGTCGTTCTGACGGACCGCTCGCTCATGAACAGCGCGTACAACGGCGGATATCTTCTGCCGCTGTCCCCCGAGGATACGCTCCTCTGCATGCTGCCTCTCGACCATGTGTTCGGGTTTGTCTGCGGACTGCTCTGGGGCATGAGCTGCGGCGCCGCCGTGGCGCTCGGACGCGGCGCACGTCATTACGCTGAGGACTGCATGTTCTTCCGCCCGACCGCGCTTTCCGCCGTTCCGGCGCTGCTCGGTTTTCTTCTGAAATACCGCGCGCTCAATCCGGAGCTCGGCCTGATCCTGATCGGAGCGGGGGGATGCCCGGAATCCGTTCTGACCGCCGCGAAAGCGACCGGTGCGCGCGTCTGTTTCGGATACGGTCTGACGGAAACCAGCTCCGGCGTCGCGCTTTCGCTGGGTGAGGGCGATCCGTACGCCATGGAAGTCTGCCCCGATGACACGGTCACGATCGCGCCGGACGGAGAGGTCCTGATCGAGGCGCCGACCTGCGTGATGCAGGGGTACTGGCGCAGACCTTCCGACACGGAGAATGTTCTCTGCGACGGCGTGCTGTACACGGGCGATCTGGGCAGCCTAGATGCCAAAGGAAAACTGCATCTGACGGGACGGAAGAAGGAGATCCTGGTCCTGTCCGACGGAACGAAGCTTTATCTGCCGGAATATGAGCAGGCGCTTTCCGCCGCGCTCAAAACGGACGGGCTCTGCGTGCTTCTGGACGGAGACGCTCCGGTCCTGCTTCTGGAAGGAAGCGGCGATCCGGAGTCCGTTATGAAAACGATCCGGCCCGTTCTGGACAGCCGTCCGCGCGGTCAGCAGATCCGCAGAGTGGAGTATTACGGAAAACCGCTGCCGAGGACGGCGAGCGGAAAAATCATGCGTTGGGCGATCCAACGGGATAAGGAGAAGGCATGACCCGAAGAGAAGAAATCCTTGAAAAGACCAAGGAGATCATCGTGGATTCCCTTCCTGAACTGGAGGGCAAGGAGTTTGACGAGAGCACCGTGATCAACACGGACACCGGCATCGATTCGATGGGGTTCACGCTGATCATCTGCAGACTGGAGGCGGCGTTTAACGTGCGCATTCCGAACCGCCAGTGGCAGAAACTGTCAACACTAGGGGATGTGGTGGACGCGATCGACAAACGTCTCGCATAAAGAACGCCATGTATGAGATTGAGTACCGGATCCTGAGTTCGGATACGGACGCATCAAGAAGGCTGCGCCTTTCCAGACTGTTCACGTTTCTTCAGGAGGCGTCCATCGCGCATACGACCGAGCTCGGAATGGGCAGGGAAAAAACGCTGGACCGCGGTCTTCTGTGGATCGTGACGCTTCAGCAGGCGGATATAACGCGTCTTCCGGTCTATGACGAGCAGGTCAGACTGTTCTCCTGGCCGGGCGACACCATGCATCTGCTGTTCCCGCGGTATTACCGCATGGAAGACGGAAACGGGGAAACGATCGTGAAAGCCAGCGCGATCTGGGCGCTGATGGACTGCAAAACACGCCGCGTCGTCTTCCCTGAGGAATACGGGGTCGGGATCACAGGCGAGCGCACGGGCGCGGAACCCGCCCTGCCGTCCGCTCCGAAACCCCCGAAGGATTTTGAAGCGGAGCGCTTTACCGTTCCGTACAGCTATGTGGATCTGAACGGGCACATGAACAACACCCGCTATTTCGACTTGGCGGAGGACCGCATGCCGGAGGAGCTCCGCTCCGGACGGCTGGAGCGTGTCAGGGCGGAATACAGCAGGGAAGCGAGGCTTGGCGACGAGGTAACGCTGAAAAGCGAGCGCGCGGACAGAACGTTTCTGATCGCGGGCGAATGCGGCGGACAGAAACTGTTTAAGCTGGATCTCACTTACGGACAGGACTGAGCCGGAGAAAGGGAAGGATTATGAAGATCATTGAACTGAAGGAGACGATCACCGCCTCCAACGACCGCGATGCGGAGGAGCTGCGCGGCGAACTGAAAAAGAAGGGAACGCTTCTGATCAACCTGATGGCGTCCCCGGGCGCCGGAAAGACGACCCTTCTTGAACGGACGATCCGCGATCTTTCGAAAGATATGCGCATTGCCGTCATGGAGGCGGACGTGGACTCCGACGTGGACGCCGTGCGGATCGAGAAGACCGGCGCGAAGGCGGTGCAGGCCCATACGAACGGCATGTGCCATATGGACGCGGGCATGACCCGCAGAGCGCTGGAGGAACTGGGCGGCGAGACGTTCGACCTGGTCGTTCTCGAGAATGTCGGCAACCTGATTTGCCCGGCGGAATTCGACACGGGCGCGGGACGCTGCGTCATGCTGCTTTCCGTGCCGGAAGGCGACGACAAGCCGCTGAAGTACCCGCTGATGTTTTCCGTCAGCGACGTGCTGATCATCACGAAGACCGACGTCGCGCCGTACTTCGATTTTGATGTGGAAGCCTGCGTCCGGCGGGCGAAGAAACTGAACCCCGATATCCGCGTATTTACGGTATCCTCCAAGACCGGAGAGGGATTCGAGGCCTGGGAGGCGTGGCTTTCCGACCAGGTCAGGGAATGGAAAGAACGGTAAAAGAAGACTTTTAAGTATAAATTCGAACAGAGAGGGGAGCGGCAATGCCTGAGATCTACGATCAGAACCCAAAAACGAAATCCAAGTACGACGGGGAAGCCGAACTTCAGAAGAAATACGCAAAGCTCGGCGCCCGCATCACGGACAACGTGCCTCACAAGCTTTTCGGCCTGAAAACGACGGACGAAGAGTACTGGGGACTCCGTGAGATCCTGAATGAGAAGGAAGTCGATATCCTTCTGAAGATGAAGCAGCGCAAGTGGTATACCTATGAGCAGCTTCTGGAAATGAACCGCGCCGAAATGGACGAGAAGACGTTTTCAGAGACCCTCGACCTGATGTGCGTGCACGGCATCATGGAGTACGACTACGGCGATCATTACAACGACGACGGTCCGATCCCAGGCGCGCCGAGCGAGAAGCGCTACCGCTACAGCTATTTCGTGCCGGGCAGCGCGGAGCTGTTCAACTCCTCCAGAGACAGGATCGAAAAGAATCCGCCGGTTACGAAGATGTTTGAGCGCATGACGTTCCTGCCGCTTGAGCACATCACCCCCATGGTCCCGCCGGGAGGCGACGGCATCGGCATGCATGTCATTCCCGTCGAGAAGGAAGTCAGCGCAAACCGCGAGTCGGTCAAGATCGAGAAGATCTCCCACTGGCTGCAGAAATACGACGGCCATCTCTCTGCCGGAATCTGTTCCTGCCGCGCGTCGCGCGCTATGCTGCTGGAGGGCTGCACCGACGACGAGAACGACTGGTGCATCCAGGTCGGCGACATGGCCGACTATACCGTGGAGACCGGGCGCGCCCATTACATTACCAAGGAAAAGGCGCTGGAGATCCTGCAGAAGGCGGAGGAGAACGGCTACGTTCATCAGGTGACGAACATCGACGGCGAGGATCACATCTTCGATATCTGCAACTGTAACGTCAAGATCTGCAACGCGCTGCGCACATCGCTGCTGTTCAACACGCCGAACCTTTCCAAGAGCGCGTATACCGCGCATGTGGAGAAGACAAAATGCGTCGCATGCGGACGCTGCGTGGAGATCTGCCCCGCCGGTGCGCTGAAGCTCGGACAGAAGCTGTGCAAAAAGGACGGCAAGGAAGTCGAGTATCCGAAATCCCCGCTGCCCGACCGCATCCGCTGGGGCAAATACGCGTGGGACGAGAACTACCGCGACACCGCCCGCGTCAACACGCATAAGACGGGCACGGCACCCTGCAAATCCGCCTGCCCCGCACACGTGCCGATCCAGGGCTATCTGCAGATGGCGAAGGAAGGGCGCTACGACGAGGCGCTCGCTCTGATCAAGCGCGAGAACCCGTTCCCGGCGATCTGCGGCCGCGTCTGCAACAAGCGCTGCGAAGACGCGTGCACGAGAGGCACGATCGATCGGGCCGTCGCGATCGACGACGTCAAGAAATTCCTCGCGGAACGCGATCTGCACGCGGAGACAAGGTACGTTCCGAAGAAGATCATCAACCGTGTCGAGGGCGAGTGGCTCCAGAAGATCGCGATCATCGGCGCCGGGCCGGCAGGCCTCAGCTGCGCCTATTATCTGGCGTCCATGGGCTACCGTCCCACGGTGTTCGAGAAGAACAAAAAGCCCGGCGGCATGATGACGTACGGCATTCCGTCCTTCAAACTGCAGAAGGACGTTGTGGACGCCGAGATCGACATCATCCGCGAACTCGGAGCGGAGATCCGCTGCGGCGTGGAAGTGGGAAAGGACATCACGATCCAGCAGCTGAAGGATGAGGGCTACAAGGCGTTCTACATCGCCATCGGATGTCAGGGCGGAAGGCTGCCCGGCGTGCCGGGGGATCACGCGGAAGGAACCGAGATCGCGGTCGACTTTCTCGCGAAAGCGCTTTCCGACAACGGCAGGAAGCTGTCCGGCAGCGTCGTGGTCATCGGCGGCGGCAACGTCGCGATCGACTGCGCGAGAACGGCGCACCGTTTCGGCGCGGACAGCGTGAAGATGATCTGCCTCGAATCGCGTGAGACCATGCCCGCCTCTCCGGAGGAAATCCGGGAAGCGGAAGAAGAGTCCGTCGAGATCTGCCCCGGATGGGGTCCGAAGGAACTGCTGACGGACGGGAACGGAAGAGTGAAATCCGTCGTTCTCAAACGCTGCCTGCGTACGATCGATCCGGAGACCGGCCGGTTCTCTCCCACCTATGACGAGGACGAGACGATGATCGTTGACGCGGACAACGTGGTGTTCGCGATCGGCCAGGCGATCGAGTGGGGCAAGCTTCTGGAAGGGACTTCCGTGAAATTCGTGCACGGGAACTATCCGGAGGCCGACCGTTTCACGTATCAGACCGCCGATCCCTGCATCTTTGTCGGCGGCGACGTGTTCACCGGACCGAAGTTCGTGATCGACGCGATCGGCCAGGGCCATGAGGCGGCAGAATCCCTCGCGAGATTCGTGTCCGACAACCATGTTTCCCAGACACTCGGCCGCGACCGCCGCTATTTCAAGGAACTCGACAAGAACAACATCGCCATCGACTCCTACGACACGGCACAGCGCCAGGTCCCGCCGGTGGATCCGTCCATCGACCCGAAGAACGGGTTTGACGATCCGCGCCTGATCTTCACCGAAGAGCAGGTCAAGATCGAGACGTCCCGCTGCCTGAGCTGCGGCGCGTCCATCGTGGACGAGAACAAGTGCATCGGATGCGGCCTTTGCACCACTCGCTGCGAATTCGACGCGATCCATCTGCTCCGCGACCATCCGAAGAACTCGACGATGCGCCGCGCGGAGGACAAGGTCGGCGGACTGCTCGGATACGCCATCCCGCGCGCGTTCAAGATTGTGGCGTACAGCGGATCCAAGGAGGCAAAGGAGATGCGGGCGAAGCGGAAAGCGTATCTCAAAGAGACGAAGGAATTCCGCAAGACCCATCCGCACACCGGAAACGCGGTCGATATCTCCACGCTGATGGACGACAAGGACAAGCGCTGACATGCACGAGATGGGAATCATCCTGCATCTGGCCAAGACCCTTGAGGAGACAGCGGCAGAGCAGAACATCAGAAAGATCACGCGCGTGACGCTGCAGGTCGGGGAGGTATCCGGAATCATCACGGACTACTTCACGGACTGCTGGAATTACTTCCGCGGCCGTCATCCTGTGCTCGAATCCGCCGAACTGGAACTGGAGGATATCCCTGCGGTCACGTTCTGCGGAAACTGTGAAAAGACCTACCCGACCGTGCAGTACGGACGCGAATGCCCCTACTGCCACAGCGGGGAGACCTGGCTGCTCCGCGGCAACGAGTGCATCATCAAGGAGATCGAAGTCGAGGATTGACGGGATTATCAGACAGACATGGAAGGTCCCGGAAGAGCATCCGCTTTTCCGGGATCTTTTCGTGCCCGGGGATCCGTACCGCGGTTTGCTTTCCGAAGCCTTTTCCTTTATTCTATATAGTGTCTTTCATGAAGCGGACATTCTGAGATCCGCACAGTTTTTTGATATTAAGGAGCAGGAGTCATGCCGTTCAGGATCGTTCGAAACGACATCACAAAGATGGAGACCGACGCCATCGTGAATACCGCAAACGACTATCCGACCGTCGGGACCGGATGCGATCACGCCGTGTATGAAGCGGCGGGTTTTTCCGAACTTCTGGACTACCGGGTGAAGAACATCGGGTTCGTGCCGGAAGGCGACGTATTCCTGACGCCCGGTTTTCATCTTCCCGCAAAGCATATCATCCACGCTGTCAGCCCGCATTACTATGACGGGAAACACGGGGAAGAGAAACTGCTCCGTTCCTGCTACCGCAAAAGCCTCGAACTTGCCGCCAGGCAGGGATTCCGTTCCATCGCGTTCCCGCTGATCTCGACCGGCGGGTTCTGCTATCCGAAGGAGGAGGGGATGCGGATAGCTGTCGACGAGATCCACGCGTTTCTGCTCCATTCGGATATGCAGGTCTACCTGGTCGTGTTCGACAGAAAAGCGACGCAGATGGGAAAGAACCTCTATCCCGATCTCGAAGCGTACATCGACCAGAACTATGTGGAAGAGAAGCACCAGGAGGAATATGATTCGGTTCTGTACTCCGTGCATGACAGGCGGAAAGAACCTCCGGTGGACTTTTCCACAAATACCATCGGGCTCGGAATGCACGATACAGTTCCCGATGCATTTTTTGAGGAGCGGGAGCTGACTGCGCTTGCGATGTCTGCTCCGGTTTTTCCCGCCGCATCGTATTCCGAAGAGGAAACACCGGAAGCTGTTCCCGCTGAATCCGCCGTTTTTGAAATGGAGCCGGACGCCATTGAGGAGATGGAACGGAAGCTTCAGGAACGGATCGAACACATGACCGATACCTTTTCCGAGTATCTGCTGTATCTGATCAAAAAAAAGGGGTTGAAGAATTCCGATGCGTATAAGGGAGCCCTTCTGGACAAGAAGGTCTTCTCCAAGATCAAAAACAACCGGGATTACCATCCGGAGAAACGGACGGCGCTCCGCCTGTGCATCGGCGCGAATCTGAATCTCGACGAATCCAAAGATTTACTGTCCCGCGCAGGATACGCACTGTCGCCCTGCGACAAGACGGACATCATCTTTTCCTACTTTATCGAGAAGAGAATCTACGACATCTTCGAGCTGGATATCCAGCTCGAGGAGCACGGCGAACCGTGCATCATCTATTGATTTCAAAGGTCGCTTTCAGGGCGACCGTTTTTTTGCCCCGGGTCGATATACTGTCCTTGAAAAGAAAAAAAGCAGCCGCCGGCAGGGCGGCAGAAAGAGAGGACAGATATGAAAAAGGGTTTGACGGAAGTCGTATTCATTCTTGACAGAAGCGGGTCTATGGCCGGGCTGGAGCAGGACACGATCGGGGGATTCAACTCCCTTCTCGAAAAACAGAAAAAAGAGGAAGGGGAAGCGTACGTTTCCGTTGTGCTGTTCGACGACAGAACGGAGGTGCTTTACGACCGGGTCGACATTAATAAGGTCGAGCCGATGACCGACAAACAGTACTATGTACGCGGCTGCACGGCGCTTCTGGACGCGGTCGGAGGAGCGATCCATCATATCTCCATGATCCACCGGTACGCGCGGGAAGAGGACGTCCCGGAGAAGACGCTGTTCATCATCACGACGGACGGATTGGAGAACGCCAGCCGGATCTATACCTACCGGAAGGTCAAGGAAATGGTCGAGAAGGAAAAGGAAAAGTATCACTGGGAATTCCTGTTTCTCGGCGCGAACATGGACGCGGTGCGCGTTGCCGACAGATTCGGTATCCGGAGAGACCGCGCGGTGACGTATGAGAACGACCGCGAGGGAACAAGGCTGAATTACGAGATGATGTCGAGAGCGGTCAGCTTCGCGAGATCGTCGAAATCCGCGAAGGAGATGGAGGATATGTTCGACTCGGAGGACCTGATGTCGTCCATCAGGGCGCATTATTCTGAAAAACGCGGACAGTAAGAAAGGGGGATTGCGAATGGGAAATCATTGGCTGAACGGGATCATGGGGGTTGTGACCGGCGACGCGCTGGGCTGTCCGGTCCAGTTTCTGGACAGAGATACGGTAGCCGGGAACCCTGTCCGCGGGATGCGCGGTCACGGCACGTTCGATCTGCCCGCGGGGACATGGACCGACGACAGCAGCATGACGCTTGCGCTACTGGACAGCATCCGCGAGAAGGGCATGTTCGATTATGAGGATATCATGGACCGCTTCGTGAAGTGGATGTATGGAGGCGAATACACACCGTTCGGCGAATCCTTCGACATCGGCCGCGGCACGAGCCAGGCCGTTTCAAAATACATGATGGATAAAGACGTCCGCACATGCGGCGGCAGATCGGCAAGCAACAACGGAAACGGCTCGCTTATGCGGATCATGCCCGCCTGTCTGTACTGCGCGGAGAAGCGCGGGAAGGGTCTGTTGTCGGACGTGGACGCCGTCAAACTGATCCACCGCGTGTCGGGGCTGACGCACAATCATCTCCGTGCCAAGATCGCGTGCGGTCTCTACTTTTTCGGTTCTATATTAAAGATTGGGGTAAGAAAAAAAGGTTAATAGATAATTCATAAAAAAGAAGGAGCATTGTGCTTCGCTCTCAAGTAAAGTTAAGTTACCACACAAAAACTCAAAGAGAGGATGACAATGCTCATATGAATC
>JAFPXU010000067.1 GCA_017394605.1 Clostridia bacterium
CATCAGTTCCTTGAGAGCCGCTTCGGACGCCGCGATGGCTTCCTGCCACGCCTCTTCCTTGGGCTGCGAGGAATGTTCCCGCTTGGGTTCCGCAAACGTGGCGCCCTTGCCCTTAATGGTATCCAGCACGATGCAGGACGGAACGCCCTTCGTGTTCAGCGCGTTGTCGATCGCTTCCCGGATCGCCCTGACGTCATGTCCGTCGATCTCCTGCACATACAGTCCGAACCCCGCGATCTTCTTCGCGATGTCTCCGTGCGACAGGATGTCGTCCGTCGATCCGTCCAGCTGATACCCGTTGTTGTCCATAAAATACACGATGTTGTCCAGTTTGTGGGCGGAAGCGAAATGCAGTGCCTCCCAGACCTGCCCCTCGTCCGCCTCGCCGTCGCCGATCACGCAGAACACCCTGTTGGTCCTGCCGTCGATCTTGTTGCCGAGCGCTGCGCCCGTCGCGGTCGAAACGCCCTGGCCCAGGGATCCCGTGGTCAGATCCACGCCCGGGGTCAGCTTGCGGTCCGTATGACTCGGGAACTTCGTGTGCGGCTGGTTGAGCGTGTAGGCCTCCTCCAGAGGATAGAAGCCCATAAGGCCGAACGTCGCGTACGCGACCGGGCCCGCGTGTCCCTTGGACAGGACCAGCCAGTCACGGTCCTCCCATCTCGGGTTCTTTGGATCGTATTTCATCACGTCGCCGTACAGCACCGCCATGAGGTCCGCCAGATCCATGGATCCGCCCACATGGCCGAATCCGCGTGAATGGATCACCTTCAGCGTTTCCAGACGGATCTTTGCCGCCAGAATCTGCAGTTCTTTTACTTTCTTATCTGTCATATGAATTCTCCTAACACCAGATGGTCAGATTCTCGCTACTCCGGACTTCCTTGCCGCTTCCGCGACCGCTTTCGCGACGGCGGGACCAACGCGGGGATCGAACGCCTGCGGGATAATGTAATCCGCGTTCAGTTCTTTGTCGGAGATCAGGGACGCCAGCGCTTCCGCTGCCGCCATCTTCATCTCTTCGTTGATATCGCTCGCGCGAACATCGAACACGCCGCGGAAGATGCCCGGGAAGGCGAGAACGTTGTTGATCTGGTTCGGGAAATCGCTGCGGCCGGTGGAAATAACGGCTGCGCCGGCGGCTTTCGCGTCATCCGGGAAGATCTCGGGCGTCGGGTTGGCGCACGCGAAGATGATCGCATCCTTGTTCATGGTGCGGACCATATCCTGCGTGACCGCGCCGGGCGCGCTGACTCCGATGAAGACGTCCGCTCCGACGAGAGCGTCCGCCAGTGTTCCCTGCATGCCGCGGAGGTTGGTGACTTCCGCCATCTCTTCCTTGATCCAGTTCATGCCCTTTTCACGGCCCTTGTAGATGAGGCCGGTGCGGTCGCAGAGGGTAACGTCCTTCGCACCCGCGCTCAGGAGCAGCTTCGAGATCGCGATCGCGGCGGCACCTGCGCCGTTCATGACGATTTTGACCTCGTCCAGTTTCTTATGGACGACCTTGAGGGCGTTCTTGAGGCCAGCCAGCGTGATGACTGCCGTGCCGTGCTGATCGTCGTGGAAGATCGGGATGTCGCATTTTTCCTTCAGTTTACGCTCGATCTCAAAGCAGCGGGGCGCCGCGATGTCCTCAAGGTTGATGCCGCCGAACGAGCCGGACAGCAGATAGATCGTGTTGACGATCTCGTCCACATCCTTGGACTTGATGCAGAGCGGGAACGCGTCGACATCGCCGAAGGATTTGAACAGGACGCATTTGCCTTCCATGACCGGCATGCCGGCTTCCGGACCGATGTCACCGAGACCGAGAACGGCCGTTCCGTCCGTAATGACGGCGCAGAGGTTGTGGCGCCTTGTCAGGTCATACGACTTCTCGACGTCCTTCTGGATCTCCAGGCAGGGCTGCGCAACGCCGGGCGTATACGCGAGGGAAAGGTCTTCCTTTGTCTTGACGGGAACGGTGGCGACCACCTCGATCTTGCCCTTCCATTCGCCGTGCAGCCGCAGAGATTCTTTTGCGTAATCCATAGTTTTCTTTTACTCCTGTTTTTTATTTTTTTAATATAGATTAAAACTGTTGTGTCTTATACGCTTACGACCGGAAGCGTCGCGCCGCCGAACGGCATCGCGATCACGGTCGCGTCGGGTCCGTACTTCTTCATCGCCTGATCGAACGCTTCCTGCGCGGAAGGCTGCGGGTTCAGAAAGATGCTTCTCACGAAATCATCGTCCATCTCGGAGACAAGATCGATGGACGCGTTTTCCAGCACCATGCCGATCGCGGCGGCCTTGTGTCCGCCGAGCTCGAATTCCCTTCCGATCTTTTCGACCATGTAATGCGCGGACGGGGACTTCGTAAGCCAGCGCTCGAACGTCGCGCTGCCGAGTCCTTCGTTGCAGGCGCCGATCACGATGATCGTTCCGCCCTTTCTCACGGCGTGCTTCGCGTTGTCCAGCGCCTTCTGCGTCTGATAGAGGTTTGCGTCCTTCGGCGCGCCACCCTGGGAGACGATCACGATATCCGCGCGGTGCGGGATCTTTTTCCTGTACATCTTATCGAGATACCGGCATCCTTCCCTGTGCGCCTTTGTCACGTCGCCCGCCACCGCGTAGACGATATGCTTATGCTCGTCCAGAACGGCGTTCACGATGAAGTCGACGCCGACCATGGCGGTCGCTTCCTCGATATCCGCCCGGATGGGGTTTCCTTCGAGCTTACCGGCGCAGGCGTCCTCAGACACCATGAGGCGGTGATTGGCCTGGATTGCCGCCGGCGTGGAAACGCCGGGCATGATCGCCTTTGCGCCGCCGGAGTATCCCGCAAAGTAATGGAACTCGATGTTCCCGAGGCAGACCCTGAAATCCGCCTCGACGACCGTGCGGAAGATGTCCACCGGCGTTCCGGATTTCGTTGTGCCCATATGCACGCAGTCGTCCGGGTCGGAATCGACCACGCGCACTTCCTTAAAGCAGCGTTCGCCGACCAGCCGTTCCTGCTCCTCTTTCGTATGATGCCGGTGGGAGCCGAGCGCAAGCACGACGGTGATGTCGTCTTTATCGACTCCTCCCGCGTACAGCTCGTCCAGGACGGACGGCAGCACGTCGTACGAAGGAAGCGGTCTTGAGATGTCGCTCGTCACGATCGCGACCTTCATGCCGGGACGGACGAGGTCTCTGAGATATCCTGTCCCGATCGGGTGCTCGAGCGCGTAGCGGACGGCGTCCGCTCCCCTGCGCTCGTGCTCCATGGGGTTGGAGACGAGCACGTCCATCAGGTTTTTGTCCGGAACCTCAACGGTCTGGATCCCTTTTCCGAATCCGAATTCAAGTTTCATTCCGTATTCCTCATTACGCGTCGCGTTTCGCGGCAAACCGGAGCGCCTTGATTACCGGCAGCTCCTCGCCTGTCAGGAAGCGGATCAGTGCGCCGCCGCCCGTGCAGATATACCCGAGCTTATCGGAAACCTTGAACTTCGTGGCAGCCGTAACACTGTCGCCTCCGCCGACCACAGCGTAGACGCCATCCGACGTCATGGCTTCGTAGATCAGCTTGGATCCCTTCTCAAGCTCCGGATCCTCGAACACGCCCACAGGTCCGTTCGAGAACACGGTCGCAGCTTTTCTGATCTCCTCGCAGTAGGATTCGACCGTCTTCGTGCCGAGATCCATCGCGCAGATATCCGCGGGAACGTTCCCGACGTCGCACTCCGCGCGCTTTCCGTCTTTCAGGTACGCGAGATCGACCGGAAGGACGATCTTGTCCGCGTATTTCTCAAGCAGTTTCTTCGCGGACTCAATGCATTCCGCGACGTTGTTCTTCACGATCACATCCATGCTGCCCTTGCCGATCTCGTCGCCTCTCGCGGCGAGCAGTACGTTCGATACGAGTCCGCCGGTCAGGACCTTGTCCGCCGTTCCCTTTTCGAGCACGGTCTCCATCATGAGGAATGCGTCGGAGATCTTCGCGCCGCCCAGCACGAACACGCAGGGGTGCTTCGGCTGCTCCATGAGCTCGGAGATCACGCAGTATTCCTTCTCGAAAAGACGTCCCATCGCGGAGGGCAGGACCTGCTCGAACGCGCAGAGTGACGGCTGATCACGGTGCGCGGCGGCGAACGCGTCACACACGTAGAGGTCGCCCAGAGGCGCGAGCTTTTCGATCAGATGCGTCTTTGCCTGCTGCTCATGCGTCAGGTTCAGCTTCATCTCGAACAGCGTCTGCTCCTCTGACTCGTAGCGTACGTTGTCCAGAAGAAGGATCTCGCCGTCCTTAAGAGCTTTGATCGCTTCGCGGGCTGCAGGACCACATACGTCGTCGATCCATTTGACTTCCCGTCCGAGAAGTTCGGAAAGGACCTTCGCGTGCGGTCTCGTGCAGTAGAAGTTCTTGTACTCGATATCGCTGCCCTGATGCGCCATGAGGACGACCTTCGCGCCCTTGTCGCTCAGCTCCTTGACCGTAGGCGCGCAGCCCTTGATCCTAGCGATGCTTTTCAGGGAATCGTGTTCCCGGTCGACGGGCTGATTCATGTCAACCCGGCAGAGAACGGTCTTTCCCTTCACATCAAAATCATCCAGTGTATTAATGCCAAATCTCATATGACCCTCCGAATATTATCCGGGAAACGCGGAACTTCCGCGTTCCCGATACATAATCCTATTCTAAATCTTATTTGAAGCGGCCGATCTTGAGGTACTTGTTCGTTTCGGCCGTGCCTTCCTCGCGCGTCAGCTGCATCTTCATCGCGGCGCGGATCGCGTCGATCGTCTCGGGGATCGTTACGCTCTCCTGCGGAATGTTGATCGCGTACATGATGTCGTTCCCGCTCTCCACGATGCTGTCTTCCCACAGCCCAATCTCGTACATGTCGCCTCTCCGGTTCCCGAGATCCCTCGCGTATTTGAACAGGCTCGCGTTCCCCTTGAATCCCTCGTCGATCGTCACCGTGCGGATACGCGGATGTTTCCGGAACGC
>JAFPXU010000068.1 GCA_017394605.1 Clostridia bacterium
CTGGCTGAAATGACCTGGTATCTGGCAGTTGTCATCGCCGGGGAGAACCGAATCGAGCAGAACCTGGAGCACCCGATCTCGTCCGGTAGCCGGAGTGATCGGTACAATGACGATCTTGACTCCACGGGAAGATACAGCTGGAGCTGCGGGGCTCGTTTCCAGAACCCGGAGGACGCTGTACTGCAGAAGGAGGAGAAAGCCGAACGCTGTGCGGAACTGTCGGAAAAGCAGCGGGAAGTCTACAGATACTACTACGAGGAAGAATACACCCAGGAGGAAATTGCGGGCATGCTGGGAATTTCGCACCAGGCTGTCTGCGATCGGTTGGAAAGCGTGCGGAAGAAGATTGCGGAATACTATGAGAGAAACCGCTGATTCTTTTACGGAACGGCGATAGAGGGAAGGGGCTGGAAACGGTCCCTTCCTTAATTATATGTAGTAGTGTAACACTTCCATTAGTCGCCGATAATGCTTTTCTTCGGAGCACTTGCAAAGCTACCTCTGAGAAACCATATAGATGGATGGACTCTCAGCAGCGGCTACCTACAGGGTTTTCAGGTGCTGAATATTTTCTGGAAAAATTGTTTTCGGAGCACTTGCAAAATGATACCTGAAAAATCATAAGGGTGAAAGGGCGTTTCTGAACGTCCTTTTTCAGTGCTGCAGCGGATGATCATTATCCGGATAACGCTGTAGAGCGCTGATAAACATAACTGGGATACATTTCCCGGAAAGGAAAAGGACATGAAACGGTATTCAGAAACACCAAAGAAGGTCTTCATCTGTTCTCCGCTCCGCCCTCGTGGTGAGACGGAGGAGGAGCGGCAAAAAGACCTTCACAGGAACCAGCAGCTGGCACGGTTCGCCTGCCGGTATGCAACAGAGCATGGCTACATGCCGATGGCACCGCATTTGTATTTCACGCAGTTTCTGGATGATGCTGATCCCCAGGATCGGGAGGACGGCATTCATTACGGCCTGAAATGGCTGGAGGAATGCGATGAAATCTGGGTTATTGAGCGGCGGATTACCGAGGGAATGAAGCACGAAATCGCCGCAGCGCGGAAGTGTGGCATGCGGGAGAAACATTTTGTGATCTCCCTGAGGCCGGAGGAACGCCTTCTGAATGACCTGATCGGCGAAATATTCATCGAGATGTACAGCAACGTGGTCAAGAGGACATTTGATTAAGGAGGATAGCGAAATGGCTGAAGCAAAGAAGAAGCCCCGGAAAGCTGCTGGGGAGGCCGCTAACCTGGTAACGGTGGACGCGAACAGGCTGAGAGAAGCGCTGAAACACACTTTTGAGGGTGTGACGATGCTGTTTGACTGTATCGGACTGAACGTTCCTGTGGGTGATCCCGTCCGGGAAGAGGAGGAAAAGCCTAAGGAGAACAGTTCCGCAGTGGAACCGGAATTCACTCCCGTGGAGGAACCACCGGAAGAAGTTCCTATTGTGGAAGCACCTACAGACGACTCGCCTGTCGTGGAAGTACCGGAAGAAAAGAAGCCGAAAGAACAGCCTGCGGAAGTGCCTGCTGTGAAATCCACAGTCACTCAGGACGATATCACAAAGATCATTGTCCGGAAGATTAAACAGGATCGGTCGAACAATGAAAAGATCGGCGCGATCCTGAAGACGTACGGTGTAGCCAAGGTGAGCGATCTCCCAGCTGCGAAGTATGAAGCTTTCCTGACCGACATCTCCCAGATCTGAGGTGATGGAAGATGCCGGAAAGTCATGCGTTGCTTGGCGCATCAAATTCCAAACAGTGGTTGAACTGCCCGCCGTCGGCACGGCTGCAGGAGAAGATCCCGAATGAAAGCAGCGTTTATGCGGAAGAGGGCACTTTCGCCCATTCGGTTTGCGAATACAAAGTCCGCAAGTACCTGCACGAACGGGTGAAACGACCGCAATCTGAGGAATATGACAGCGAAGAGATCGAGCAGATCACGGATGTCTATACGGAGTTTGTGATCAGCACGATCGAGGGAATGAAAAAGAACGGCTGTGAACCGCTGACTCTTGTGGAGGAACGGGTGGATTACAGCCACCTGGTTCCCTCCGGATTCGGTACGGCAGACATGATTGTGATCGGACGGGACGAGAACGGAAGGGGCCTGCTTCACATTGCTGATTTCAAAACCGGGAAGGGCGTCTTTGTGGATGCTGAACACAACAGTCAGCTAATGCTGTATGCCCTTGGCGCTCTTCATGCCTATGGATACATTTATCCGATTGAAA
>JAFPXU010000069.1 GCA_017394605.1 Clostridia bacterium
CGCTGCCGCGAAGAAACTCTCGGCGCTGCTGCGCTTGCCCGGTATGCGAAGCTTGTTCGTAAAGGCGTGGGATCCGCTGACCCGGAAGATGTTCGGCGAAAACAGCGGATTTCAAAACGTTTTCTACCCGAAGAAAAAAGGCGAGTACCGGATGGACGTGGTGTCCTGCCCGTACAACCGCTATTTCACGGAGCTCGGATGTCCGGAACTCACGAAGATCTCCTGCGGGGCGGATGACCATGTTTACGGCGACCTGCCGGGTCTGAAGTTTGAACGGACGTCAACGCTCGGCCGTGGTGGAAGTCGTTGTGATTTTTGCATCAGGAAAGTTTAGGGGCAGCTAAGATATGATCGTTTTGCAGCTGATTTTGTTCTGCGCCCTATTTACCATGATGGTGAAGCTCGCTGTGGGCAGCAGCGCGTTGAACGGACTGTATTTCTATCCCAAGTTTGTACAGGAAAAGGTATATGCCCTCGGCCTGACAAATCGGGAGACCGTCGCCCGAAAAAGGAAGTGCTTCATGATCCCGTTCTTTCTGGTCATGCTCTCGGCGCTGGTACTGATCATTGGACTCTGGAACGGCGTCCACCGCTTTTGGCCCGCCTATTGGCAGGCGCTACTGTTTCTGGAGGTCATGAACTTGTACGACGGCATTGTCATCGACCGGCTTTGGGTCGGACACAGCCGCTTTTGGATCATACCGGGGACCGAGGAGATCCCCTTCGTTCAGACTTGGCCGCAGGTTATGAAAAAGCGCGGCATCCTGACGCTGATTTGGATCGTCGGCGCGGCTCTCGTGGCCGGAATCGTCGTTTTGCTGTTTTAAGGAAATCGTCATGCTGATTCACGAATTCGGGCAACAGAATGAAAATGTCCTCCTCTTCTTCCCCGGAGCTGCGAGCCCTGGCAGGAATTCGCCTATGCCGCGAAGGAACTGGCGGCGCGGTTCCATGTCCTTTTGGTGACGCCGGATGGACACGACCCGGAGGAAGGGACGGACTTTATCTCCGTGGAAAGGACCGTGGACGATACGGTCTGCTGGCTGAAAGAGCGCGGCATCGAACGATTGGACGCGCTGTATGGGCTCAGTTTCGGCGGCGGGATGGCGGTCCGTTTTCTGACGACGCAGGAAATCCCGGCGGAGAGAGTCATCATAGACGCCGGAACAGCGCCTTATCAGCTCCCAAAATGGGTCTGCAAACTGATCTGCGTGAAGGACTTCTTCATGATCAAGACTGCGCGGAGTTCGATCCGGTTGATGGCGCTCGGCTGCCCGCCGGAGCGCTACGCAAGAAATCCGGAAGATTATAAATCTGAATACGAAGAAATGCGGAAATACCTGAAAACTTTCAGCAACAAAACGATCTGGAACAT
Organism: Clostridia bacterium; assembly: GCA_017394605.1. The sequence continues at coordinate 1,376 of JAFPXU010000069.1, forward strand.
CTTCTGGTCCGCCAACAACTACTCTGTGCCGAAGCAGGCTCCGATGATCCCGTCGAGGATCCAGTTCTGGGTCGGGGACGAAGAATGGTCCGGCCGCTACCGGGATCTGAAATGGTACCGGGAATACCTGCCGCAGATCGAAGTGGTGACGATCCCGCACAGCATGCACGGAGAATACGTCATGATGCATCCAAAGGAGTTTGCCGCGCAGGCGCTTGCCTTCTTCGAGGACCGATAAAGCATAAAAATACCAGGCTTGATGATTATCAAGCCTTTCATATGAATCATTAGTTAAACGTATCTTACTTATCTGTCATATCAAGGAGGATATCAGAACGCTCAACAAATGGACCGGAAAACAAGTGCTGAGACTATTATTCAACTTTCCAAATGAAGCGTTTCGAGTGA
>JAFPXU010000070.1 GCA_017394605.1 Clostridia bacterium
AAGATCCTCTTCCGTCAGTCCCAGTTCCGGGGGCAGTACGATCACTTCCTGTTCATGAACCTCCGGGGGCTCCCCGCCCTTTCCGTGCCGGACGATCATCACCGCCGCCGCGATCAGCAGAAGGACCGCCGCAACGCCCAGGATCAGGGGGAGCCGGCTTTTCCTTTTCGGAAGCGCCGAGCCGATCCGCTCTGCGGACTGTTCGGCCGAACGGCCCTCCGCCGAGATGATGTTCCGCGCGTAAAGCACGTCCTTCAGATCCCGCGGGACGGGCGTTCCGTCCAGCTGGAAGGGAATGACCGTCTTCACCCCCGCTGCGACGCAGTCCAGGACCGTCTTCCGTTTGTCCGGATCGCTGTAGAACGCTTCCGTCAGCACGGCGAGCACCGCGTCGTTTTTTCCGGGCGCGTTCTGAAGATCCTTTGTGCGGAATCCCAGCGCGCGGAGCGCGTCCAGAACCGGCGCAAGGCGTTCGCGGTCCTGCTCGCAGACAAGCACGCGGATCGTTCCTCTGTTTTTCATGGCAATTCCCTCAAAATGCGTTTTTTTTGATGATCCCTGTGGAAAAAGAGACAGCGTGTCGTCCGGCAGCGGGCTTTATGTCCATGCTGTCATCGTTTATTTCTCGGAGGCAGCGGTATGACGCCGTCCGTATCGTGAAGCGTCATCTTTCCCGCCAGGCTCCAGTCATCCTCGTCGGGGTCCTCTTCCTCGTCCAGGATCCACCTCTCCTCGTATGTCATGCTTCCGCGGCCGGAAATGATCCTGTTGAGCTGCACGGTCGCGCTCACGGTCTCTTCATGGCGGCAGACGGCGGTGAAGGAGGCGTCCGGAAACCGTCTGGAAAGCGTCAGGCAGAGCTGCGTGAAAAAGTCCCGCGGGCAGAAGATGTCGACGGGGGACTGGATGTCCGCGCAGCGTTCGGCAACGACCTGCGACTGTTCCTGTCTGAGCCATTTCAGAGCGCAGTTCGGATGTTCCGGAAGCGGATCAAGCTTGACAGCCTTGGAACCGAACCGGAAATAGCGGTCGCAAAGCGACGGGATCCCCTCCGCTTCCGCCTTCCATGGCGTGCCGTCCGGGACGTAATGCAGTTTGATCATGCTCTCCGTGACGGCGAGCGCCGCCCCGGCGGATTCCGCGTTTTCAAATTGAACCGTGATGCTGCAGCAGTTCGCCATATCCTGTTTCTTCCCTTTCATATTCCATTTTAATTTATCATACAAAACGCTGCGGGTCTACTGATGGGCACGTGGTGGAGAACGGAATACCCACATGAAAAACAGCTGCGCGAAGGCGCAGCTGAGTTCCGCTACATAACGGAGAAATCAGTATCTGGACTTTGAGGTCAGGCCCCTGCAGACCGCTTTCAGGACGGGTTCCCTGCAGCTTTCATAGTCCTTTCCGGACAGGATCAGCTTCTCGACCCGGATCTTTCCGATATCCTTCTTGTCGACCGTGTACGGGTCGGCGGACAGGATGACCATGTCCGCGGTCTTTCCCTCCTCCAGGCTTCCGCGTTCCTTTTCGTCGAACGTGGTCCAGTACCCGTTGTATGTGCACATGCGGAGCGCGTCCCGGACGGAGACGGCCTCCGACTCGTTCGCGTTGTTGACCGCGCGGTCTATCCAGCTGATCGGATCCGGTGTGGTGCACGGCGCGTCCGATCCGAAGGAGACGGTGATCCCGTTACTGAGGAATGTTTTCAGCGGATTCAGCCGCATCCAGCGCTCATGTCCCATGATTCGTTCAAGGTACTCATCCGGCTCCTGCTTCCAGTTGATGAACGCGCTCTGGACCGGCATCTGGATACCGTATTCGCTGCAGATCCGGATCCCCTCCTCCGTCGGGAGGCAGTCGTGGATGATGCCGTGGCGGTGATCCTTCCTGGGATAATCGTCCAGCGCCGCCTTGAGCGCCCTTGTCGCCTGGTCGAACGCCCTGTCCCCGATCGCATGCATCTCGATCTGGAGTCCCGCCCGGTTCGCCTTTTTGCAGAACTCAATAACCTTTTCGTCGGAATAGTACAGAACCCCGTTGCCGCCCTCCTCATCCGAGTAAGGCTCGTTCATCGCGGCGTCATGCGAGCCGAAGCATCCGTCGAGCGCGCTCTCGAAGCATCCGCCGATGCGGGGGAGCTTCCTGCTCTGCGCGACGCGGAGATCCATCGGCTGGGGGAACACGCGGATCTGGAACCCGTTCGTCAGGGACTTCGCGAAGATCTTCTCGAACGTGATGTCCATGTTCATCGCGAACCCGATGCCGCTGACCGTGTGGACCATTCCGATGCCTCTCGTCGCATAGAAGTCCACGGCATTCTGCATGTTGCTTACCATTTCGATGAGGCTCAGCGAACCGGAGATGTAATCCGAAAACTTGAAGAACGCCTCCTGGTTCATTTCCCCGGTATCCGGATGATACCCCCTGAGGTCCTTCACCTTGCCGTCCATCTTCGCGAGGAGTTTGGAGTTGACGATGCACGCGTGCCCGTCGTACTTGACGACCATGATCTCCTTGTCCGGGCAGACCGCGTCGAGCTCCTCCCTGCTGATCAGCCTCCTCTCCCTGACGGAATACGGCGACGCGCCGAAGGCGATCAGCGTTTTGGCTGACGAGCGTTTCACAAAGTCGCGGACCATTTCGGAGATCTCCTCGTTGGATTCCGCGTCCATGACGTTCAGTCCCGCAAAGAAAGTGGAAAAGGACGCGAAATGCTGGTGCGTGTCCGCAAAGGACGGGACCAGCGCTTTCTCTCCGAGTTCCATGACCGAAACGCCCGCGTACTTCTCCGGCACCTCGTTGCCGACATAGACAATCTTTCCCCCGTCCTCGACGAGATAGCGCGCGACATCGTCATTCGCGTTCACTGTAAGGATATTGCCATGATAACATCTCATCTTTTCTGCTCCTCCGTTCAGTTAATCCGCCATTTCCGCGGAACCGGCAGCCCGGTTTTCGGACGGTTCCCCGGTTTCAAAAACTCTGAGACTTGTTTCTCTCCGCAACAGTTTTCCGGAAAACATGTCCTTTGTTTTATTGTACCGCATTTCGGCTGTGTGAGCACATTCTCTTCTATTGAAACGTTTTATCCTGTCGCAGCAGGTATACAAGAATCAGACAACTTCCCGAAAGCGCATGTTTCTGCGTTCTTTTCAGTTCATTGTCAATAACATGCGAACATAGTCAGATTGCAGCCCTTATTTCCCTTTATGGATCCATCATCCGCAACGCCAAGCAGAACGAAACCGGTTCCATAGTTGGCAAAACCACTGAGCGTTTTCAAAAAAGTACCTGTAACGGATTCTATGAACTCCAGATCTTTTGTTTCCTACCGCATGATTTCCTTCCTCTGCCGTGTTTTGTGCGTTTTTACATGTGATTTCGGCCGCAAAATCAACCGCAAATTTTTACGTCCGCTTTTTTGTCCGTTTTTTATTCATTCAGAATACGAACGAATCCGACCGTCTGGAACGACACAGATACAATGGCGGGACTGTCTCTGGGAGGTTAGGATGGAATTCCCATCTCCATACAACTTTCAGGACTTTACTGAAACGGTTTGACAATGCGGTTTCCCGTTCGAAGCATCACCAAATCATTGCATGAATATACGTGCATGCCGGACCCCCTTGAAAAAGCAACTTTCCGGCTG
>JAFPXU010000071.1 GCA_017394605.1 Clostridia bacterium
CCGGATTCATAGGTCTTGGTAAGATTCCTTACCTCAAGTACGATATTATCTTTATTCATACCTTATCTCCCGCCTTTTCCGTGCAGAGCGCATTTTACAAAATGTCCGGGCTCGACTTCGATAACCGGCGGGAACCGTTTGTCGCAGATTCCTTTCATGCACTGTTCACACCGGTCATGGAACCCACAGGCTTCGGGAAGGTCCACCGGCACCGGCACAACGCCCTTGATCGCATACAGTTTCTCGTCCCGGCTGGAATCGATACGCGGCAGCGACCGGAGAAGGTTACGCGTGTAGGGATGCTGCGGATTGTGGAAGATCTGACGAACCGATCCGAGTTCAACGATCTCGCCGAGATACATGACGGCGACCCGCTGGCACATGCTCGCCACGATGCCGAGGTCGTGTGTGATAAACAGGATCGACATGCCCAGTTTTGTCTGGAGCCGCTTCATGAGTTCGAGGATCTGTGCCTGGATCGTCACATCCAGCGCAGTCGTCGGCTCGTCCGCGATCAGAAGGTCCGGCTCGTTGCTCAGCATCATCGCAATCAGCGCACGCTGCAGCATGCCGCCAGAAAACTCGTGCGGGTACTGATTGAAGCGGATCTCGGGATTTGCGATCCCGACAAGTTTCATCATTTCGATGACTTTCTCCCTGGCGCTTTGTTTCGTTGCCTCCGGATGGTGGATCAGGATGATCTCGCTCATCTGGCTGCCGATCGTGTAGAGCGGGGAGAACGCGGTCATCGGCTCCTGGAAGATCATGGCGATCTCATTGCCGCGGATCGCACGGTACAGCGCACCGTCCCGTTCAAGCCCGAGCAGATCCAGCACGGTCCCGTCCTTCCGTTTGAACAGGATGCTGCCGGTCGACGAACAGTTGGAAGGGTTGATCCCGATGACCTCTTTGCTCGTGACACTTTTCCCGCAGCCGGATTCGCCGACCAGGCCGAGTGTCTCGCAGCTCTTCAGTTCCAGATCGATACCCCGCACCGCGTTGAGCACCGCACCATCGGTCCTGATATTGACCCTCAGATCCTCAGCCTTCAGGAGGACACCGTCGGGAAGCGAATAGCTGTTTTGATCTTTCTTCTTCTGGAATAACATACGGCCGCCTCCTTATTTATATGGATCCGCGGCGTCTCTGAGTCCGTCGCCGAGGAAGTTGAACGCAAGGACCGTGATGAAGACAAAGATCATCGGAAGAAGTTTCCATCCGAAGAACATGATCGTCTCCAGCTTATTCGTTTCCTGCAGAAGGACACCCCAGCTCGTCGCGGGGGAACGGAGACCGAGCCCCAAAAAGCTCAGTGTCGTTTCACCGACGATCAGGTGCGGGATCGTGAGCGACATCCGGACGATGATATAACTCAGAAAGCTCGGGATCATGTGCCGCATGACGATCGCACTTCCGGGGGCACCGGAGATGCGGGCTGACATGATGTAATCTTCCTTCTTGATCGAGAAGAACTTGCTCCGCACCGTTCTCGCCATATCCGGCCAGGAGATCAGCGAAAGGATGATCGTCATCAGCATGAAGATCTGTGCCGGTTTCATGGTTGGCGGGATCGCGGCAGAAAGTGCCATCCAGAGAGGTACCTGCGGGAACGAACGGACGACCTCAATGAGACGCTGGATCACGTTATCCACCCGGCCGCCGAAATAGCCCGCAATGGAGCCGATCAGGATCCCCAGGAAGACTGTCAGTATCATCCCGACTACCGGGATGAACAGGGAAATCTGACTGCCGAGCACGACCCGTGAGAACAGGTCGCGCCCCATATAGTCCGTGCCGATCAGAAATACCGCGCCCCCTTCTTCCGCCTCAAACAGATGCAGGTTGCTCGGAAACAGTCCGAGCCATTTGTATTCCCCGCCGCGCTGTCCCTGCCTGAAGAAACGGATCCGATAGATCTCGTCGGTCTTTTCACTGAACTCATACATGAACGTTTCCATATTGCGGACCTTCTGAAGACCGTACACGAACGGGCCGATGAATTTCCCTTCATGGAAAAAATGCACCGGCGTCGGACTGCAGTTGACATAGCGGCTGTCGAACTGTTCCGTTCCCTGCGGTGCTATGAAGTTTCCGAAGATCGCAGTCAGGTAGAAAATGATAAGAATGACCGCGCTTGCCATCGCGAGCTTATGCTTCCGGAATTTTGCGTACATCAGGGTCCACTGAGACGCGTAGTAGTAATTGGAGCTTTTTTTCTGTGCCATACGCGTCACCCCCGGATGTATTCCTTTCTTGCACGCGGATCGAGCCACGCGAGCAGAATGTCGGACAGGAACGTGCCGATGACCGTCATGATGGCCATCAGGAACAGCCAGCTGCCGGCGAGGTACATGTCCTGGTCGAGAAGCGCATCATACATCACCCGTCCCATGGAGGGCAGGTTCAGAACGATCGCGACAATGGTCGTTCCCGTAAAGATATTCACGAGCGACCAGCCGATTGAAGCTGCGATCGGGTTGATCGCGGCGCGGACACAGTATTTATAACGGATGACCCGCATTTTGAGCCCCTTGGCCCGGGCAGCCAGAACGTAGTTCTTGCTGAGCTCATCCAGCATCTGGCTCCGCATCGTACGCATCAGACCGCAGGTATTCATCAGTCCGATGACAAGTACCGGGATGATACAGTGCTTCAGAAGGTCGAGAAACTTTTCGAACGACCACGGCGCTGTCTGGTATTTCGCGGAAAAGAATCCGAGCATCGTATCCCCCGTCAGCTTGAATGCGATGAACATCAGGATGATACCGAGAAGGAAGTTTGGGACCGCCATTCCGATAAACCCGATGCTCGTGAACATGTAGTCCCCCAATGAGTACTGATGCACCGCACTGTAGATGCCGATCGGGATCGAGATCAGGTACGTGAACAGCATCGTGACGAGTGAAAGCACGATCGTCGGAACGATATACGCCCGGATCACAGACGTTACCGGCATCTTCCACAGGAACGAATAACCGAAATCACCGCGCAAAATGATATTGGAGATCCATTTCAAGTACTGTACGATGAATGGCTGATCGAGACCGTAGACGGCTTTCAGCTTGTCGATCGTTTCCTGAGAGACTGACTCACCCGCTGCCTGCAGCTGACCGACATAGTTGGTCAGAAAGTCTCCCGGAGGGAGCGTGATGATATAAAAAACCGCGAGCGAGATCAGGAACACGGTCAAAACCATGATCAGAAATTTTTTTATGACGAATCGAAGAAATTCGTATTTCATAAACACCTCTCTGTATGCTGATGAGGGGCAGGTATGTATAGTGGCGGCAGCCAACGGTATATAACCGCCGGCTGCCAACGCTTTGTGTTATCTGCATATCGCAGATCTGAAAAAACGACTCTTACTCTTCGATGTACCAGGTATAGGGTTTGGTATTGCCGTAGAAGCGGAGCTCGTCACAGGAGATGTAGTTCGGGTCGTAGTTCTTGACCTTGTTGCTCAGAGCGGTGAGCTTCATGGTATTGCGGGCGTAGCCGATGATCCATGTATTGTCGATCATGCTCTGGATCATCTCGTCGCCGCAGGCCATGGCTTCTTCGAGCGTGCTCGCGGTCGCAAGTTTTTTGGTGTTTTCAACGACTTTCTCCATCTCAGAGCCCGGTTCCGGAGTCATCGGGTTGGCATGCTCCAGACCATACAGACCGACCCACGTGCAGATCTTGCGGTTCGCGCCGACACGGTCCGGACGGACAGACGGATTGAATACGTTCAGGTTCTCTTCATACAGCGCCATGATCTCGTTGCCCGAGGTGACCTTGGTCTGACGGGTGTTGCGCGCGGTGTTGCTCACCTCGACCAGCTGGATGCCGATCTCCTTGTAGTACTGCGCGAACAGCGCGATGGCGGCAGCAGAGTTACACTTCTCATGGCCTTCGAGCTGAATCAGAACAGTCTCACCCGCATGCTCGCCGTCTACGAAGTAACGGTAGCCGTCCGCATTGCGGTCGTTGCTGATCTCAGGGATGCCGTCGAGCAGCGCGTTCGCGGCTGCCGGATCATATTCGGTCCATTTCTCGGAAGCACCTTCCCTGTACTGGTCGGTGCCTTCCGGAGCCGCACACTGCGCTTCCTCGGCGAGGCCATTATAGAGGATCTCGTTCACCTCATGACGGTCGACCGCAATGGAGAGTGCATGACGGAAGTCAAGTTTCTCAAAGAGTTTCCGGTACTGCTCATCCTTGTAGGACTGGTTCAGCTCTACAGAGCTAACGGTCCAGTTCGGCTGGATACTCGAATATACCGTGTAGTTTCCGGTCTTCTCGCCCGCCTTATAGGTTACAAGATCAGCAAGCTCAATCGCATTCATGTCGATGTTTCCGGCGAGCATTTCCTGCGCATAAAGGCCTGCATCCATGGTGACCATTTCAACATAGTCGATATACGGAAGCTGACGGCCTGCAGCGTCGGTCTTCCAGAAGTAGGGGTTGCGTTCAAACACAAGGACCGTATCCGTCAGCGGGGAGATGATGTTCCACGCGCGGAGCGTCGGACGGCCGGCATAGTTCCAGTAGAGATAACCGAGCGCGTTGCCGAGACTTGTATAGTTGTCGAACTGATAGAGATCGCTCTTCGCAGCAGCGTTCTTGACAGCCTCTTCTTCTGTCACGTCAACCAGGTCCGCGCCGCCGATGAGGGACAGGTCTTCGATTCCGGTCCAGTGCGGTTTGCTGCTGTCAAACGCGACGATGTCCTTATACCAGTGCTTCGGGGCGAACATCCATTTATTGTCGATCGCGATCGCCTGCAGGATCAGCGGTTTCGGACTGTACAGCTTCATCTGGAAGGTGTAGTCGTCGACCTTGGTAAGAACTGCCGGTTTGGTAAGTCCGTCGGCAGGATCGGTCGTCTTATACCAGTTGTAGTAGTTTCCGGTATAGGAATTCGTGACCGCACCCGTTTCGGGATCCACGTCCGTAACAAGCATGTAGTTGTAATAGAACAGAACATCGTCCGCCGTGAACGGTTCGCCGTCCGACCACTTCATGCCCTCGCGGAGATAGATGGTATACGTCATACCGTCTTCGCTGACATCATATCCCTTTGCGACGTTCGGCGTCACACCGCCATCCTCGGTCAGACGGAAGAGCGGTTCCTCACAGAACGGGCCGAAGTCCCACTGTCCGCCGTTATTCCTGCGCAGCGTTCCGCCAAATTTGGGTGATTCGGGCGTCTTGTCCGTTTCAACCATGATGTCGGCAGCAACAGGGAGACGGTCCGCAACGGGCGGAAGCGTTCCTGCTTTGACCTGCTCGGCAAGCATGGGTGATTCCAGCTCAATACCGTCCTCAGCCGCTGCCGGCTTCGGGCCGCCGATGAATGCTCCGCAGACAAACAGGACTGCCAGCATCAATGCGATAATTTTCTTCATCATATTTTCCTCCTTATGATATTTGCACGCTCTTTTCGAGCGGTTTGCCCTGATCATGTCAGCGACCGGTACCGATCCGCGAATTTCTCTTCCCAGGTCTTTTCGATCCCCTGCCGCCAGGCCTCTGCCTTCTTTGTCATCTCTTCTGCCAGCTCCGGCATTTTTTCAGCCAGATTCACCGTTTCGCCGGGATCGTTTTTCAGATCCGCCAGAAATACCGGAACCTGCGGTTTTTCAGACTCCACGAGCCTGCCGTTGATCACGAGCTTGTAATCACCCATGCGCATCGCGGTCTGGTCCTCCATCTCCCAGTACAGCTCGTCATGCGGACTCCTGTCACCGTCCGTGAGCACGCCCAGAATGTCTGTCCCGTCCAGTTCATACCGTGACGGATCCCCTCCGGCCATTTTCAGAAACGTCGGGAAAATGTCGATCGCGGCACAGGGTTCATGGATCACCTGCTCCGGCGGAATATGGCCCGGCCAGCTGATAAGGCTCGGAACACGAATGCCCCCTTCATACAGACTGAACTTATGTCCCTTGAGCGATCCCGTCGTTCCGCCGTAATACGGATCAGGCGTCCCGTCGAGCCAGTTTCTCGATTCTCTGGAAGGGCCGTTGTCACTCTGGAAATAGATCACCGTATCGTCCAGGATCCCGAGCCGTTCAAGCTCGTCCGTGATCTCCCCGACCCCGTCGTCTACAGCGGAGAGCATCGCCGCCATGATGCGCCTGTCAGGCGGAAGATTCGGGAAGCGGTCCAGATACTTTTTGGGCGCATGCATCGGATAGTGCGGCGCGTTGTAAGCGACATAGAGGAAGAACGGCTTGTCCTGTTTATGCATCTTCCTGATCGTGTCGACCGCCTTTTCCGAAATCATCTCGGTCATGTACTTTCCGTTATCGTACAGTTCCTTTCCATTTTCCCAGAGATCGTGCGTCGGGTCCGTATGTCCGTCCGCCATCGACCAATAGAAAATATGCGAGTAATAATCCACGCAGCCTGCCAGAAAACCGTAGAAATAGTCGAATCCGTTGTCATTGGGCCGGCATCCTTCTTTCAGCCCGAGATGCCATTTCCCGACAGCTGCCGTCTGATACCCGATATCCTTCAGAGCCTGTGCGATCGTAGGCGTTCCCGCGTCAAGACCGGTCGCCTTTCTGTGCCCCGCGAGAATCGCCCTGACCCCAGCGTTTCCGGGATACCGTCCGGTCAGAAGAGACGCTCTGGACGGGGAACAGACAGGGCTTCCGGAATAAAAGTCCGTAAACCGCACGCCGCTTTTCGCAACAGCGTCGAGATGCGGTGTCCGGAAATCCGTTTCTCCCATGCAGGAAAGATCGCCATATCCCTGATCATCGGTCAGAAACACTATAAAATTCGGTCTCTTTTTGTCCACTTTTTTCACCTTTCTCCGTGTGCCCGGTACAGGTACCCCGCGGGAAGCTCTGTATGTCACTGATCCATTGTGCGTGCCTATGCACGCATTTGTCAGACACAAGATTTGTTTTTCCGTAGAAAAATCGTTGTTATTTAGATTATAGCAACGGTTTATGAAAATGTAAAAGGTGATTTTTGTCATCTTTTTTTGTCACCTTTATCTCCGCATGGTCTGCGTGCCTGTGCACGCATGTATATATCATTTCGTTTCTGTATTACAATTTTCTTTATGAAATCCGTGTGCCTTTGCACACCAATGGGAAGGGGAAATCATTTTGGCATTAACGATCCGGGATATCGCGGAACTTGCCGGTGTTTCGCGCGGGACTGTGGACCGCGTACTGCACAATCGGGGACGGGTAGATCCCGCTGTCGCCTCGCGGATCCGCAAGATCATGGAGGAGTGCGGTTACCGGCCGAGCCTCGCCGCAAAGCAGCTTGCCCTCCGGCACCAGAAAAACAAGATCGGATTCATTTCAAAAGCCGACTACAACGGATTCTGGTCCATCGTCAACAGAAACGCGGAACAGGCGGAAAAAATGCTCGCTGAATA
>JAFPXU010000072.1 GCA_017394605.1 Clostridia bacterium
ATCTCTACGCCTTCGGGCAGCTTGATCGTGCCGGTAACGTCCGTCGTACGGAAGTAGAACTGCGGACGGTAGCCAGAGAAGAACGGAGTATGACGTCCGCCCTCTTCCTTCGTCAGTACGTACACCTCGCTGTTGAAGTGCGTGTGCGGTTTGATCGAACCCGGTTTCGCAAGAACCTGGCCGCGCTCGATCTCGTTGCGCTGTACGCCGCGGAGCAGTACGCCGATGTTGTCGCCCGCGATCGCCTGATCCAGCAGCTTACGGAACATCTCGACACCCGTTACGACGACCGTTCTGGTCTCGTCCTTCAGTCCGACGATCTCTACGCTGTCCTGTACCTTTACCGTTCCGCGCTCTACACGGCCTGTGGCTACCGTGCCGCGGCCCGTGATCGAGAAGACGTCTTCCACCGGCATCAGGAACGGCAGGTCAGACGCACGCTCCGGTGTCGGAATGTAGCTGTCTACCGCGTCCATCAGCTCGAAAATGCACTGGCATTCCGGCGTCTCTTTCGCGATCTTGCCCTCTGTCAGCGCGTTCAGCGCCAGCAGCGCGCTTCCCTGTATGATCGGGATGTCGTCGCCCGGGAAATCATAGCTGCTCAGCAGCTCGCGGATCTCCATCTCGACAAGCTCCAGCAGTTCCGGATCGTCGACCTGATCGGTCTTGTTCATGAATACGATGATGTAGGGTACGCCTACCTGACGGGCAAGCAGAATGTGCTCGCGGGTCTGGGGCATCGGACCGTCAGCCGCTGATACAACCAGAATAGCACCGTCCATCTGCGCCGCACCAGTGATCATGTTCTTGACGTAGTCCGCGTGGCCGGGGCAGTCAACGTGCGCATAGTGACGCTTGTCTGTCTCGTACTCAACGTGCGCTGTGTTGATCGTGATTCCGCGCGCCTTCTCTTCCGGCGCCTTGTCGATCTCATCATAACGCATTGCCACTGCTTCGCCTTGCTGTGCCAGCGCCATCGTGATCGCCGCTGTCAGCGTCGTTTTGCCATGGTCGACATGGCCGATCGTGCCGATGTTTACATGCGGCTTCGTTCTTTCATACTTTGCCTTTGCCATTTCAAATGATCTCCTTTAAATTTTTTTATAAACCTTAATAGTAACCTCTTTTATTTAACATCCGTTCCACAACGGACGCGGGTGCCTGTTCGTAATGAGCAAACTGCATGGTAAACGTGCCTCTGCCCTGTGTTCGGGATCTGAGATCCGTCGCATATCCAAACATCTCAGCAAGGGGGCAAACAGCATCTATAACCTGTGTGCCGCCCCTCGCTTCCATGCCGGAAACATGTCCGCGTCTTGACGTCAGATTTCCAAGTACGTCCCCCAGATATTCTTCCGGCACAAGCACCTCGACCTTCATCATCGGTTCAAGAAGGACAGGACCTGCTTTGGGAAGCGCATCCTTGACAGCAAGCGAACCTGCAATCTGGAACGCAAGCTCAGAGGAGTCGACTTCATGTGCGGAGCCGTCTATCAAGGTAGCCTTGACGTCCACCACCTGATATCCTCCGAGAGAGCCGGACTCCAACGCGTCGCGGATTCCTTTCTCGACAGACGGAATATACTCCTTCGGAATAACGCCGCCGACGATTTTGTCAACGAATTCGAATCCCTTTCCGGGTTCGTTCGGTTCAAACATGACTTTGCAGTCACCGAATTGACCGTGGCCGCCGGTCTGCCTGACATAACGGCCTTCAGCAACGACAGGCTTCGTAATGGATTCCTTATAGGCGACCTGCGGGCTTCCGACTTTCGCCTCAACATGGAATTCACGAATCAGTCGATCCACAATAATCTCCAGATGGAGCTCGCCCATGCCGGCAATGATTGTTTGCCCCGTTTCGGCGTCCGTATAGGTCTTGAAGGTCGGATCCTCCTCGGCCAGCTTAATCAGGGCATTTGTCATGCGCTCCTGGCCGGCTTTGGTTTTGGGTTCGATCGCGACCCTGATGACGGGATCCGGAAACTCCATGCTTTCAAGAAGGATCTGCCGGTTTTCCGCACAGAGCGAATCACCCGTTGTGGTTTCTTTCAAACCGACAAGCGCGGCGATATCTCCGGCATGCATTTCGTCAAGTTCCGTCCTTGCATCCGCATGCATCAGAAGAATCCGACCTACTCTTTCCCTCTTGTTCTTTGTAGCGTTATAAACATACGACCCGGTCTTCAGCGTACCGCTGTAGGCTCGGACGAACGCAAGCTTCCCCACAAACGGATCTGTTACGATTTTGAAAGCTAGCGCCGCGAACGGAGCGTCGTCGCGCGGTTCGGCTATCAGTTCCTTCGTTCCGTCCTTATTGGTTCCCTTTGCAGGTTCAATATCAAGCGGAGACGGAAGAAAATCGACGATTGCGTTCAAAAGGGGCTGCACGCCTTTGTTGCGGTAGGATGTTCCACAGCAGACCGGAACAAGTTTTCCTGCGATCGTCGCTTTTCGGATCGCGGGAATCAGTTCCTCTGCTTTGAACCATTCTCCTTCAAAATAACGCTCCATGAGTTCCTCGTCCTCGCCGAGAATCTCATCCAGAAGTTTTGCGCGGGTTTCTTTCGCCTCTTCCAGCATATCCTCGGGAATATCTTCCTCGCGGATATCTGTTCCGTCGTCGTTATAGTAGACCTCGGCTTTCATTCTCAGAAGATCAATGATCCCGCGGAAACTGTCTTCCTTTCCGATGGGAAGCTGAATCGGTACGGCGTTTGCGTGAAGTCTTTCATGCATCATTTCGATGACACGATAGAAATCAGCGCCGACAATGTCCATCTTATTGACGTACGCGATACACGGTACGCCATATTTCATCGCCTGATGCCATACGGTCTCCGATTGGGGCTCTACTCCGCCCTTTGCGCAGAATACGGCAACTGCTCCGTCCAAGACGCGAAGAGAACGCTCCACCTCGACCGTGAAATCCACATGGCCAGGCGTATCGATGATATTGATACGGTGCCCGCGCCAGTAAGCAGTCGTGGCAGCGGAAGTAATCGTAATCCCGCGTTCTCTCTCCTGATCCATGTAATCCATCGCAGCGGCGCCCTCATGGGTTTCGCCAACTTTATGAATCTTGCCAGTGTAGAACAGGATACGTTCCGTTGTCGTGGTCTTACCGGCGTCAATATGCGCCATAATACCGATATTTCTGGTTTTTTCGAGTGACGTGTCTCTAGGCAACTTGTTTCACCTTACCATCTGTAGTGTGCGAATGCCTTGTTCGCTTCAGCCATTCTATGCGTATCTTCTTTTTTCTTGAACGCATTACCTGCTGAATTGCTGGCATCCAGAATCTCTCCTGCAAGCCTGTCGCTCATGGTACGCTCGGAACGGGCGCGCGCAAAGCTGACAAGCCAGCGGAGACCCAAAGTCTGACGGCGCTCAGGTCTGATTTCGATCGGAACCTGATACGTGGAACCGCCGACTCTGCGGGCTTTGACTTCAAGAACGGGCATGATGTTATTCATAGCCTGCTCAAACACTTCCGCGGGTTCACGACCGGTTTTGTCTTTGATCTTATCAAAAGCATCGTAGACAGCCTTCTGAGCGACACCGCGCTTGCCGTCAAGCATGACCTGATTGATCAGCTTTGTAACGACTGTACTGTTATAAATAGGGTCAGCAAGGACCTCGCGTTTCGGGATAAATCCTCTTCTAGGCATAGCTTCGATCCTCCTTATTTCTTAGGCCGCTTTGCGCCGTAAAGAGAACGGCTCTGTTTACGGTCGGCAACACCCGCAGTATCGAGCGCACCGCGAATAATATGATAACGGACACCAGGGAGATCCTTGACACGTCCGCCGCGGATCAGGACAACAGAGTGCTCCTGCAGATTGTGTCCGATGCCGGGAATATAAGCAGTACCTTCGAGTCCGTCAGTCAGACGGATACGGGCAATTTTACGCAAAGCAGAGTTCGGCTTTTTCGGTGTCATTGTACGAACTGCCGTGCAGACGCCGCGGCGCTGCGGGCATTGTTTCAAAATCGGAGCGTTGGACTTGTATTCCACCTGCTCGCGACCCTTCCTAATCAACTGATTAATGGTCGGCATGATTATCCTCCTGTAAAAATCTTACAATCAATGTATAAATCTATATATCTTACAACTCCCTGCAACCCTTGTAGGGATGTTTGTCCGTAAAAACGCCTTAAAGGTCCGTATTGACCTTCGGGCTTCCCGCAACCGCGGCTCCCACATCGATTCCGGCCATTCTGCCCAGCCTGTCCATGTCCGAAACAGACACCACATCGATATGGCATTCCTTACACTTCTCTATTAACTGCTCGCGGATGGCTGCGTCTGCATCTTCCGCAAGAAAAATCTTATCAAGTTCGTTGGCATCCAGCCCTTTCAGGACCTGTTTCAGCCCGACAACGCTGAACGCCGTATAATCATCATCCATGATTTAATAGCTATTTCAAAAAAGCACCGCCAAAAAAAAATATTATCAGTAGAATGGCCCTTTTGTCAATCAATATCTTCATCAGACGGCACCGCAGTTCCAAGTCCGACGATACGTCTGCTTTTTGAGAAAACAACACGCGACCGCCCGGATTTGATTGGCTCCCATCCCCTGTTCGTCATTTCCTTCAGCACCGGATGCCTGAGGATATCGACGTACATGCTTGACGAAAACTTCTTCTCCAGTGCGCCGGACAGTGCTTTCCCAAGAAAAAATCCGACGATAATCGACACTGCCCACAATGCAAACGGAAACCAGGTGCTGATATTCAGCATTGCGCTTCTTGTTTCACTGATCAGGCTCAAAATCACCATGATCAATCCAAACAGGACCGGAACCAGCACCGGCAAATAATCCATCAGCAGGATTTTTTTCCTGCAGTCCTTGCAGACTGAGATCTGAACAGGGATGATCGTTCCGAAAGGAGCGGAAGAATCTTTGAACAGTTTCCTCTGAATCCGCTTCGGTTCCGGATGTGCCATATACAATATGGCGTATCCGTTCCTTTGTCCGACAGGCTCATGCCTGCAGAACTGGCACCGAAGCGTTACAAAGAGCTGCGCGATACCGTTTTCCGGAAGAAGCTGTTCGTACAGATCAAGATCCTGTTTCACCTGTTCCGGTGTATCCCCGTTCCCGCCGATGGTACACTCGCCGCAGGACCGCATATTCAGCAAAGCGCAGTATTTGGTCCCGGACAGCGGGCAGTTGGGATTGTTGGGAAGCTTGTCCATGTTTCTCCTTCCGGACTGTCGTTTCCGTTAGCCGATATCCGTGGAACGGTCGCGGACCGAGACATTGCGGTACCGCTTCAGTCCGATTCCTGCGGGGATCAGTTTTCCGATCAGGACGTTTTCTTTCAAACCGAGCAGCGGGTCCACCTTGCCCTTGATCGCAGCCTCCGTCAGGACACGCGTTGTCTCCTGGAAGGACGCTGCAGACAGGAAGGACTCCGTCGCCAGCGCCGCCTTGGTGACGCCAAGCAGTTTGCGCTTCGCGATCGCGGGCTGACCGCCTTCGGCCGTAACCCTGTCATTTTCCTGCTCAAACGTAAAGATGTCTGTCAGCTCGCCGGGCAGCAGGTTCGTGTCTCCCGCGTCCTCCACCTGCACCTTGCGGAGCATCTGGCGAATGATGATCTCGATGTGTTTATCCGAAATCTCAACGCCCTGCAGACGGTAAACGCTCTGGACTTCTCTCAGCAGATACGCCTGTACGCCCTTCACGCCTCTGATCTTCAGGATGTCATGCGGATTGACGGATCCCTCTGTCAGCTCGTCGCCGGCCTCGACCACGTCGCCTTCCTGTACTTTCATCTTGCTGCCGAACGGGATCAGATAGGTCTCTGTTTCTCCGTCGTCGTTCGTGATGATCGTCTCGCGGCGTTTCTTGCTCTCGTCAATATGAACCGTACCGCTAATCTCAGAGATGACCGCAAGGCCCTTCGGTTTTCTTGCTTCAAACAGTTCCTCGACACGGGGAAGACCCTGTGTGATATCCTCTGCCGTTGCGACGCCGCCCGTATGGAACGTACGCATTGTCAGCTGCGTTCCGGGTTCGCCGATTGCCTGCGCGGCGATAATTCCCACTGCCTCGCCGATATTGACCGGATCGCCGGTGGCAAGGTTCGCGCCGTAGCACTTCGCACAGACACCGGATTTGCATCTGCATGTGAAAACGCTCCGGCAGGTGACGCTCTCCACGCCGGCTTTTTCAATCGCTTCCGCCTGATCGTAGGAGATCATCTGGTTTTCTTCCACAATGACCTCGCCGGTCTTCGGATTGATGACCGGATCAACGGTGTACCGGCCGATGACCCTGCTCTTCAGCGGCTCAACCAGCTTGCTTCCGTCTTTGATTTCCGTAATGACCATTCCCTTCGGGGTTTCGCCGCGCTCCGCGAAGCAGTCGTCCTCACGAACGATCACTTCCTGAGAGACATCCACAAGACGCCTGGTCAGATAACCGGAGTCGGCCGTACGAAGTGCCGTATCCGCAAGACCCTTTCTGGCTCCGTGGGAGGAAATGAAGAATTCCAGAACGGACAGACCTTCACGGAAGTTTGCACGGATCGGAACCTCGATGATCTTGCCGTTCGGATCAGCCATGAGACCGCGCATGCCGGCGAGCTGACGGATCTGCGCCGTGGAACCACGGGCACCGGAATTCGCCATCATGTAGATCGGGTTGAACGTATCCAGAGAATCCATCAAAGCCTTGGAAACACTGTCCGTAGTCTTTTCCCAGATATTGATTACGCGCTCGCGGCGTTCGTTGTCGCTCAGAAGACCGCTTCTGAAAATGTTGTCGATCTCTACGACCTTCTTTTCAGCTTCCGCGATCATTTCTTTCTTCTCGGCAGGAACCTGAATGTCCTGGAAACCAACGGTAATGCCGCCGCGTGTGGAGTAGTAATAGCCGAGTTTCTTGATCTTGTCCAGCGTTTCCGCCGTCTTTGTCGGGCCGTACTTGCGGTAGCAGTAGTCAACAATATTACCGAGGTCCTTCTTCACGACGAGATGGTCGATCTCAAGACGGAACATATCATCGAGCGTTTCTCTCGGTACAAAACCGAGGTCCTGCGGGATGGCATTGTTGAAAATGATCTTCCCGACCGTCGTGTCGACAACGCGCCTGTAAGTCTTCCCTTCATACTCACGGGTCAGTCTGATCTTGACCCTTGCCTGAAGCGAAACATCACCCGTCTGATACGCCATGATGGCTTCGTCTTCAGAATGGAAGATCTTGCCTTCTCCCTTTGCGCCGTCGCGCTCCAGAGTAAGGTAATAGCAGCCCATGACCATATCCTGCGTCGGGGATACGACCGGACGGCCGTCCTGCGGCTTAAGGATATTGTTGGATGCCAGCATAAGGAACCTTGCCTCGGACTGCGCCTCTACGGACAGCGGTACATGGACAGCCATCTGGTCGCCGTCGAAGTCGGCGTTGAACGCGGTACATACCAAGGGATGAAGTTTGATCGCGCGGCCTTCGACAAGGACGGGCTCGAACGCCTGGATGCCGAGTCTGTGGAGCGTAGGAGCACGGTTCAGCAGAACAGGATGATCCTTGATCACGTCCTCCAGAGCGCCCCAAACTTCGTTGGACCCTCTTTCGACCATTCTCTTCGCGCCTTTCACATTCTGCGCATAGCCGTCCTTCACCAGGTTTTTCATGACAAACGGCTTGAACAGTTCCAGAGCCATCTCCTTCGGGAGACCGCACTGGTACATCTTCAGTTCAGGACCGACCACGATAACGGAACGGCCGGAATAGTCTACACGTTTGCCCAGCAGGTTCTGACGGAAACGTCCCTGCTTGCCCCGCAGCATGTCGGACAGGGATTTCAGCGGCCTGTTACCGGGTCCGGTGACTGGACGGCTTCTGCGGCCGTTGTCGATCAGAGCGTCGACCGCTTCCTGAAGCATACGCTTTTCGTTGCGGACAATGATGTCGGGCGCGCGAAGCTCAAGAAGTTTCTTGAGTCGGTTGTTCCTGTTGATGACCCTGCGGTAAAGATCGTTCAGATCGCTCGTAGCGAACCTGCCGCCGTCCAGCTGGACCATAGGCCTGAGATCCGGCGGGATGACCGGGATAACCGTCAGAATGATCCATTCCGGTCTGTTTCCGCTCTTGATGAAAGCTTCCACGACCTCCAGCCGCTTGATTGCGCTGGCCCTCTTCTGGCCGGAAGAATTTGCGATCTCGTCGCGGAGTTCTTTCTCCAGTTTCTGCAGGTCCAGATCGCAGAGCAGTTTGCGGATGGCTTCCGCGCCCATGCCCGCGCTGAACGCCTTCGGGCCGTACTGGTCGATCGCGTCGCGATATTCCTTATCCGTGAGGATCTGCTTGTACTGCAGACCTGTTTCGCCCGGATCCGTAACGACATATGCCGCAAAATACAGCACCTGCTCAAGTGCGCGTGGGCTCATGTCTAGCAGCATCTTCATGCGGCACGGGATCCCCTTGAAATACCAGATATGGGATACCGGAACGGCAAGTTCGATATGTCCCATCCGTTCGCGTCTTACTTTGGCGCGCGTCACTTCAACACCGCACTTTTCGCAGACGATTCCTTTATATCTTCCGCGTTTGTATCTGCCGCAATGGCATTCCCAGTCCTTTGTCGGTCCGAAAATGCGTTCGCAGTACAAACCGTCTTTTTCAGGCTTTAATGTCCTGTAATTGATCGTTTCCGGTTTTTTGACCTCGCCGTGAGACCACTCAAGGATTTTTTCAGGTGAGGCAAGACCTATCTGTAAAGCATCAAAATTCGTCAGTTCAAACACTGTAATAATCTCCCTTCTGAAATATCCCCTGTGTTACTCGTTATCGTCCCTGCGGACTTCGTCCAACGAATCAAAACCCAGATCATCGTCCAACAGATCGTCGCCCGCTTCAAGAACCGGTGCTTCCAGTTCGTCCGGCAGCGGTTCATCGTCTTTCTCGTCAAACTCATCCAGCAAAGAATCGTCGTCATCCGGAATATCATCCAGATCATCAAATTCAGCGAATTCGTCGTCTTCGAGCGACTCGTCATAATCCTCATCCGTCTCAGGGATCGCAATGGCGGGCATATCCTCCGTACCGGAAATGTTGACATCCAGGGACGGCGTATCCTCATCGTCATCCTCGCCGATAATGATTTCTTCTCTCGTTTCCGAAAGAACCTTCACATCCAGCGCAAGTGACTGCAGCTCCTTGATCAAAACCTTGAAGGACTCGGGAATACCGGCGGGCGGTACATTCTCTCCCTTGACGATCGACTCATATGTCTTGACACGCCCGACTGTATCGTCCGATTTGACCGTCAGGATTTCCTGCAGCGTGTATGCTGCGCCGTAAGCCTCGAGCGCCCAGACTTCCATCTCACCGAAACGCTGGCCGCCGAACTGCGCCTTGCCGCCGAGAGGCTGCTGGGTAACCAAGCTGTACGGTCCGGTGGAACGCGCATGAATCTTGTCGTCGACCAGATGATGCAGCTTCAGATAATACATGTATCCGACCGTAATGCGGTTTTCAAAGGGCTCGCCGGAACGGCCGTCGTACAGGATCGTTTTCCCGTCTTCATCACAACCCGCTTTTACAAGCAGATCCTTGATGTCCTGCTCTGTTGCACCGTCGAATACAGGCGTAGCGATATGGATACCGAGCATCTTGCATGCCATGCCGAGATGCAGTTCGAGAACCTGTCCGATATTCATTCGGGACGGAACGCCAAGCGGGTTCAGTACGATCTGAAGCGGTGTGCCGTCCGGAAGGAACGGCATATCCTCTTCAGGAAGGATTCTTGAGATAACACCCTTGTTTCCGTGACGGCCTGCCATCTTATCGCCGACGCTGATTTTTCTCTTCTGGGCAATATAGACACGGACCATCTTGTTTACGCCGGGTCCGAGTTCATCCTTGCTTGCCCGGTCGAACACCTTAACGTCCACAACAACGCCACCTTCACCGTGCGGAACACGCAGGGAAGTATCTCGGACATCACGCGCTTTCTCGCCGAAAATGGCTCTCAGAAGCCGCTCTTCCGCCGTCAGCTCTGTCTCACCCTTCGGCGTTACTTTTCCTACAAGAATGTCACCCGAACGGACTTCAGCGCCCGGACGGATAATTCCGTTTTCATCAAGCTGTGAAAGAGCGTCTTCGCCGATGTTCGGGATATCCCTCGTGATTTCTTCCGGCCCGAGTTTCGTGTCGCGCGCCTCGAGTTCGTGCTCCTCGATATGAATAGATGTGAACACATCTTCCTTCACGAGCTTCTCGCTGATCAGGACGGCGTCCTCATAGTTATAGCCTTCCCAGGTCATGAAGCCGATCAGGATATTCCTTCCGAGCGCGATCTCTCCGCCATCAGTGGAAGCACCGTCCGCGATGACTTCGCGTCTTGCGACATGCTGACCTTTTTTGACGATCGGCCTCTGATTCAGGCAAGTGCCCTGGTTGCTTCTCTGGAACTTCGTCAGGGTATAAACATGATCAACGCCCGCATCGTCCCGGATCGTAATGGAATCAGCGGAAACACGTTCCACTGTTCCGTCTGTTTCGGACAGAACCACGATACCGGAGTCTGCGGCCGCTTTGTATTCCATGCCGGTCGCGACGATAGGAGCCTGCGGCTTCAGAAGCGGAACCGCCTGACGCTGCATGTTGGAACCCATCAAGGCACGGTTTGCGTCGTCGTTCTCAAGGAACGGAATCATCGCCGTCGCAACCGATACCAGCTGCTTCGGAGAAACGTCCATATAATCGACTTCCGTGTTCTTAACTTCAACGATCTGCTCCCGCATACGCGCCGCGACACGGTCACGTTTGAACCAGTGAGTCTCGGGATCGATCTGTTCATTTGCCTGCGCAACGATAAAGTGATCCTCTTCATCCGCAGTCAGATATTCGATTCTGTCCGTAATGATACGGTTCTTTTTGTCCACAAAACGGTACGGTGCTTCAATGAATCCGTACTCGTTGATCCTCGCGTAGGTAGACAGCGAGTTAATCAGACCGATGTTCGGACCTTCAGGCGTCTCGATCGGGCACATGCGTCCATAGTGAGAGTAGTGCACGTCTCGAACTTCGAACGTTGCGCGCTCACGGTTCAAGCCTCCTGGACCAAGTGCGGAAAGACGGCGTTTGTGCGTCAGCTCCGCAAGCGGGTTTGTCTGATCCATGAACTGGGACAGCTGTGAGGATCCGAAGAATTCTTTGATCGCAGCGGTAACGGGTCTGATGTTGATCAGATTGGAAGGCATGACGACATCCATATCCTGGATGCCCATCCTTTCACGAACGACACGTTCGAGACGCGTTAATCCTACGCGCATCTGGTTCTGGAGCAATTCTCCAACGCTGCGGATACGGCGGTTGCCCAGATGGTCGATATCATCTGTGCTCCCGATTCCGTAAGGCATCCCGATCAGATAGGAGATCGACGCAACGATGTCATCCGGAACGATATGGCGCGGGATCAGGTCAAAGTAATGCTTATGCAGGAAATCCTTCAGCTGTTCCTCGTCCATTCCTTCCGCTTCGTTCAGCAGTTCCTTCAGCGTCGGAATATGTACATATTCGTCCAGTCCTGCAGATTTCGGATCAAACGAAAGGAACCCGGAAGCGTCGGCAAAATTGTTTCCTACAATTTTCACGCGCTGGTCGCCGACTCGGACCCAGACCGTATTGATGCCCGCATCCTGAATCGCCTTTGCAGTTTCACGGTCGATCGTTGTTCCTGCTTCCGCAAGAATCTCGCCTGTAAGCTCGGATACAACCGTCTCGTCAGCGATTCTGCCCTTCAGACGTTCCTTGATCGCGAGTTTCTTATTAAATTTATAGCGGCCGACGCGCGCCAGATCATAACGCTTGTCAAAGAACAGTGCGTTCAGAAGGGACCGTGCGCTTTCCTCTGTCGGAGGCTCGCCCGGACGCTGCCGCTTATAAATCTCGATCAGGCCTTCCGCGACGGAGTGAGTCGGATCTTTCTGCAGGGTTGCCTCAAGACGCTCATCCTCGCCAAGAAGATCCAAAATCTCGGAATTTGTCCCGTAACCGAGCGCTCGGAGCAAGGAAGTAATATGAACCTTGCGCTGACGGTCGATCTTTACATAAAGGATTCCATTGGAATCCGTTTCATATTCAAGCCAGGCACCGCGGTTCGGAATTACCTGGGAGGAAAACAGCTGTTTTCCAATCTTATCAATACTTTCTGCATAATAAACGCCGGGGGAGCGGACAAGCTGGGAAACAATGACACGCTCTGCGCCGTTGATGATAAAAGTTCCCTGCGGCGTCATGAGCGGAAAATCGCCGAGAAATACTTCCTGCTGTTTCACTTCGCCCGTTTCTTTATTGATCAGGCGGACACTGACACGCAGCGGAGCAGCATAGTTGACATCGCGCTCCTTGCATTCAGTGATGGAGTATTTCGGGTGATCGGTATCTACTTTATAATCTACAAATTCAAGAACCAGTTTACCGGAGTAGTCTGTAATCGGAGAGATATCATCCAGTACTTCTTTCAAGTCTTCCTTAAGGAAACGGTAGTAGGAGTTTTTCTGAACCTCAATCAAATCCGGCATATCCAGTATTTCATGGATTCTCGAAAAGCTCTTGCGCGTCTTCTGTCCCATCTTGACATCATGCATAATTTGGCTTCACCCCTTGCTGATACAATGCAGTGTATCGTATTTGCTTATAAATCCTGCTCCCTCATCCGTCTTCACGGATTCCGGAAAAGCCTCGGAAAAACTGCGGATAGTAAGGCATATTACCACTATCTTAAACTATAAGCCAATTTAGAATGTTATCATTGTCAACTATCCGTGTCAAGAAAAAGATTGAAAAAACTTAATTTATAAAACAATCCCTGCGTTAGGACGAAATTGCCTGCCCTATTACGCAAAAGGGTGGCACAGTATTCCAAACGGATTCCCGGAATTGTTCGGATTCCATAATCCTCAGGTACCCTTCTGCTACGCGCAAATATGCATATAGAATCATGATCCGTTTTCGGCTGAAAAAGAAAAACCGCTGCAGTGCAGCGGATCTGATACGTAAACTCATCCGATTATACAGTGTCAGCCATCGGCTTCATTTATCTGTCCGTAGGGGTTCCTTTCATCCGGATCCGTCGGATCCCAGCCAAGCCCCGGTGCGGATGTATAAGGTTCCTCTTCCAGAAGTTCCGGCGGCCTTGTCGGAACGGGGCCGTTTTCTTTCGTCATAAGAACCACCGTTGTCTTGTCACAGTTATCGTAAATCCATTTTGCGTCAGAACACGTTAATCTGACGCAGCCGTCCGACGCAGGTGTTCCCAACTTCTTGTATTCCTCCAGTTTCATCTGCCGCAGCCCGTCTTCCACTTTCCTCGCGGTTTCCTCTATCGGGACGGAATGAAACAGGATATGGTTGATGATCCTGCTGCAGTATTGGCCCTTTGCCCCGTAAAGGGAATGATACCGGTATTTCGTGTGTACCGCGTATGTCCCCGTAGGAGTTTTTTTCCCGGTGGAACAGATCATAACCCGTTCCTGAATCCATCGGCCTCCTTCCGCGCGGTATGCCACGACAGACTGGGTCCCGAAATAAACCACCAGTTTATAAACGCCGTCCTTTTCCGGAATGTCTGAAGGGAAATAATCCGGGATCGGTGTTTCCGTTGCAGGTGGAGGAGTCAAAGAGGGCGTCGGTTGAGGCGTTCCCGTTGCGGTCGGCTGCTGCGTAAACGATGTTATCGGTTCGGGCGTCTGCATTTCAAGCACATAGGTACCGTCCTCCTGCAGGGGCAGGACGGTCTCCTCATGATGAACTGCTGCTGCGCAGCCTATACCGAGCAGACAGACAAACGCCATCGCTCCGCAAAACAGTTTTCGCACCGTGTATCCTCCGTTTGGTCCGGTTTCCTTAATTCAGCAGTATTATACAACGGAGCCCCGCCTCCGTCCAACGGGTATTTCCTTGTCGCCTTTTTTAAATCATGTTATACTTGCCCTCGTACAAAAGGACAGTTATCTCAGTGCTGTCATAGTACAGCGGTTTATGTTTATTGCTGTATTTATATTATATTCATGCGTAAACATGGACCGGGTCCGGGCAGTACCGGTGCTCATGACAAATAAAAACAACAGGCAGGAGTGTGATTGAGAAATGATGAAAAAGTGGATCGAAGACAATATGGATCAGCAGATCAGTGATCTTTTTGGTCTGCTTCGTATCCCAAGTGTCAGCAGGGGTGCTCCGGAACCGGGGATGCCCCTTGGGAAACATGTTTATCATGCTCTGGAATACACCGTTGATCTGGCGCACAGGCTGGGTTTCGACAGAACGCAGATACTGGACGGATACTGCGCAACCGTGGATTATGGCGAGGGTGACGAGATGCTGATGATCATGGCACATCTTGATGTTGTCCCTGCGGGGCCCGGTTGGAACACTGATCCGTTCGATCCGGTAATCAGGGATGGATTCATTCACGCGCGCGGAGTATATGATGATAAAAGCGCTGCCGTATCCAGTCTCTATGCGCTTGCGGCAGTGAAAAACGCCGGTATCCGTCTGAACCGGCGCGTCCGTATCTTCCTCGGAGGGGATGAGGAAAAGTTCAGCGCCTGTATCGACCGTTATAAAGAAACGGAGGAACTCCCGACTCTAGCGTTTACGCCGGACGCCTCTTATCCAGTTGTCAATTCGGAAATGAATATCCTGCATGCCACCTATCATCTTCCTCTCTCTGAAAGCGCCGTCTCGATCCACTGCGGAACCGCTGCGAATGTCGTCCCCGGCACGGCTGAGGCGACCCTATCTGTCCCCGCTGTTTCGTGTCCCGTTCCGGACGGATACTCCGCCGATATCAAAGGAAATACGATCGTTGTCAACGGGCTTGGAGGACATGCGGCAATGAATGACCTTGCCCGAAACGCCCTTCAGGCTTTGTTGGAAGTACTCTCCAATCAGTCCCTGCCGGAAAAGGAGCAGCTGATCGCGTCAGGACTTCATGCAGTTCTGGGATATGACCTGCACGGCGAAGGATTTGGATTAAATGTAAAAGACGAATCCGGCGCGCTCACGCTCTCCCCCGATATTCTCCAATGGGATTCCAGCGGAGTCACTCTTACTCTCGACTGCAGGTATCCGTTCTGCATTACCTGCGAGGAAGTGCTGTCAAAACTTGACGGCGCACTGAACGTGTTCGGTTTCTGCCGCAGCGAGACCCATAATTCGCAGGGTCATTTTATCCCGCGTGATTCTGAGCTTGTTTCAACTCTGCTCGAAATTTATGAAAAGCATACCGGCGCACCTGCCGAACCGATTTCCATGGGTGGCGGAACATATGCGAGGGGATTCGAAAACGCGGTAGCTTTCGGAATTGAATTTGTGGACGAGCCATCCGAATGCCATATGCCGAACGAAAAAATGGCCGTATCCAATATCCTTTTCAACACGGTGGTTTTTGCCGATGCAATCGCTGCCCTCGGCACCGGAGCTAAGAAATAATATTTTTCTTGCTTTCACAAATCCCGTGTGATAAACTTTTAAAGCTAACGTCCTTCTTGCTCCGTGCAAGAACGGAGCCAACAGTCCATAAGGAGGTGAAAAAAATGAATCAATACGAAGTCCTTTATGTTATCGATGCGTCTCTTGATGATGAAGCGGTTCATGCTGCTATTGAGAAATTCAAGGGTATTGCCGAGAGCAATGGCGCAGAAGTTTCAGCAGTTGATGAGTGGGGCAAGCGCAAACTGGCCTATGCCATCAATTACAAAACCGAGGGCTATTATGTTCTGATGACGTTCTGCAGCGCACCCGAATTCCCGAAGGAACTTGAGCGCAACATGCGGAACGATGAACAGATCATTCGTTATATGGTTACTCGGAAAGAAGCTTGACCGACACAATACGGAAGAAAGGCTGACTAAACATGAATAAAATCATATTGATCGGCAATCTCACACATGATCCCGAAACACGTTCTACGTCCAGCGGGGTTACCGTTACCACTTTTACGATCGCCGTAAACCGCAGGTTTTCGCAGGGCGGTGAAAAGGTAACGGATTTTTTCCGTATCAACGCCTGGCGCCAGTTGGGTGAGACCTGCTCCAGATATCTGTCGAAAGGCCGCAAGGTCGCGGTAATCGGCGAACTGCAGGCACGCACTTACGAAGCGAAAGACGGTACAACCAGAATGACACTGGATGTCAGTGCGGATGAAGTGGAATTCCTGACTCCCCGTTCTGCGGATGACAGCGGTTCCACCTATTCCTCCGGCACAAAATCGTCGTCCCATTCTACGGGCGAACTTGACGGTTTCGTGGACATTCAGTCCGATGACATCCCATTTTAAGCAATAACAGGAGGCTAGCCACATGGAAGAACGCAAAATGCATCAGAGGCCGCATCGCAGCCGTCGCAAAGTATGTAAATTCTGTGCGGATAAAGCAGCAGGTATTGATTATAAAGACGTACG
>JAFPXU010000073.1 GCA_017394605.1 Clostridia bacterium
AGCGGCAGCACCAGTTGCCTTTTGCTGTTGTTTCTGCTATATTCTTTTTGTAGTTTTGTCACAAGAAAATTATACCAAAGAGCAGGACCTCCGGGTTCTGCTTCTTTGGTATTCTGGCTTCTTTTCCAATGAAAAAGACTGTCTCAAAACGTTTCCTTTTTGAGACAGCCCCTTTTTCTTTTGACCGCCTCCGCGGGGGATTCCATTTCGTCCGGGATGGAGATACAATGGGCAGGGCAGCGTTGCGCTGCACGCATTCTTGATCAGGGGCAAACAGGATTGGAACATATTTTCGGTTTGGATTCGCTCCGCGACGGAAAAACCTGCGTCGCATTCGGTTCGTTCGACGGACTTCATATCGGGCATCGCGCAGTCGTTCACAGGATGGCGGCTTATACCGGTCTTCAAAAAATCCTCCTCAGCATCGAACCCGAGGACCGTCCCGTCCTTGTGACGGAATCCGAAAAAGCGTTTTTGCTGAGAAATTCCCCGATCGACTGTCTTATTTCCGTGCCGGAAAAACAGATAACGGAATTCTCCGGGCGTGAATTCGTTCGTAAGGTCCTGATCGGGAAACTGCGCGCCTGTGTCGTTGCTGCCGGCACACATTCCGGTCTTTATGACGAGCTTCTGGCTTTCAGCCGCGACGGGGCGTTTCAGCTCGCTCCCGTTTCCCCCGTCTGTTCGAACGAATCTCCCGTCTCTTCGGAACTGGTGAAGCAATGTATCGAGAGCGGTTCATTCCGCTCCCTGCTGGACCTTCTCGGTCATCCCTATCCAGTGCAGGGAATCGTTGTTCACGGAAAAGGGAAAGGAAGAACACAGGGCATGCCTACGGCCAACCTCCGCGTTCCCGAGAACAAGATCCTTCCCCCGTACGGGGTATACGGTTCCATCGTCCATATAAAGGACGGGATCAGAACGGGACTGACCAACATAGGTCTGCGGCCGTCCGTGGATAATATCCCCGTTCCGACTGTTGAAACACACATCCTTGACTTTGACGGAGATCTTTACGGCCAGGAGCTGACGGTCGAAATCAGGGAATGGATCCGGGAGACCAGAAAATTCGACGGCGGTCTGAAAGAAGTCACGGAACAGGTCGGACGGGACATCGAATATGTCCGCAATATCATGACCGTTTGAACCTGTCAGAGCCAAGAACTGCCCGCATCAAATCACGCGGTCCCGGGCTCCGCGGAAGCAGCATGAAAAAAAAGATCTGTATTATCTATACGGGCGGAACGATCGGAATGATTCCGAGCGGGAACGGATATGTTCCGTCCGGTCAGGATTTCAGAGAATTCTTTCCCTCCATTCCGGATCTGCTGAAACCCGGAATGCCGGATCTGGAAGTGATCCAGTTCGACCCTCTTCTCGACTCGAGCAACATCGCTGTCAGGGAATGGAACCGGATCGGCAGAACCATCGCGGAAAACTATGACAGCTTTGACGGATTCGTCATCCTGCACGGCACGGATACCATGTCGTACTCTGCTTCAGCATTGTCCTTTATGCTCGAAAACCTTGATAAGCCCGTCATTTTCACCGGTTCCCAGATTCCCCTCTGCGAAATCCGGTCCGACGGAGCGGCAAATCTTGTTTCCGCTGTTCTCATCGCGGCGGAAGCAAAAGTTAGGGAAGTCTGTATCTATTTTGACGGACGTCTGCTGCGCGGGTGCAGAAGCACCAAAGCTTCCTCAGACCGTTTCACAGCTTTCGACTCCCCGAACGAGGAGAATCTGGCGGAAGTCGGGATCCATATTTCCTACCGGAGGAACAAGAACCGCCCTCCTGCCGATGGTCCTTTCCACCTCATGGAGTTCGAACAGGTTCCTGTCGGCATCATCAAGATCTTTCCCGGCATCCAGTTCGAAATGTTCGAGTCCATCATGACGGAGCAGTATAAGGGTGTTGTTCTGGAAACGTTCGGAGCGGGGAACATTCCCGCCTCTTCTTCAGGAGGCCTGATCCCGATCATCGAGAAAGCCTACCGGAACGGAACGCTGATCATTGTCTGCTCGCAGTGCATGCAAGGCACGGTCTCTCTCGGCGCATACGAAACAAGCAAGGCCCTGCAGGATATCGGCGCCGTCACCGGAGGTGACATGACCACCGAAGCCGCGATGACAAAGCTAATCTATCTGTTCAGCAGGCATGAGCCTGTCGATCGAATCCGTTCGCTGATGATGAAAAATCTACGAGGCGAATTATCAGAGATTACCGGACCGGGAGCCGGGCAATAATCGTTCTGGCGTACAGAGAAATAAAAAAAGCTGGCATCAGTCAGCTTTTTCTTATGTTAAAATCCAGCGTCACGATTCTGCGCGCCCGATTATCCGGTTTGCCAACAGGAGCCCCTTTCATACAAAATACGCCCCGCTGAGGATCATGATTCCCCAGAGCACAGATGCCCATACAGGCTGCTCGTGGACCAGGAGAAACATATACGGTCCTTTCCAGACCCTGAGGATATTGAGCAGAACCGCGACTGCGGCATAAAGAACGGTCGGGATCAGAGCAATCCATGCGGTTTTTTTCATAAGAACCGGGCGGTGTTCCAGCAGAAGAAACGGAAACACGGCAGCCACGGGGCAGAGAAGATGCGTAAACAGCATCGCGCCAGACAGAAGCATCATGCGGATTCCGCCCTTCCCGATCATCGGCGCGAAAACGAACGTCACCGTGAGAAACGTCACTGTCAGGCAGCAGGTCGCGACATAGCGGAGCGTCCTGACAGAAACGGGCACGCTGTCCTTCCCGTTCCGGAGCGCAAGCCCGGAGGATGCGGCGAAAACGATAGAGGCGATCAGGGAAAGAAGATTGCTGTCTTCCGTATAATACACGAAGATCCTCATGCCATACACCGGCAGACTTCTGGAAAAAGCCAGGATTTCCAGTATCACGATCAGGAGATTGACCACAAGCGCCGCTTTCAGTTTTGCCCGTTCGCTCCGCATGTGATTATTGCAGATCGGACGGATCGATCGCTCCCAGCTCCCGGAGAGCGTCCATATCCGAAGCGGTCAGCCGCACACCGGTTTTGAATTCCGTTCCGTCCGGATAGCGGACCGCCACTGCGATCTCCATCCCTTCAGCAGCGCCCTTGCTCTGGATCCCGCTGATAAACGGCGGAACTTTCGGGTGATTGCGCGTAAATGTTTCCCATGCCTGTTTCAACTTGAAAATCGCTCTGAAATCCATCGTTTTCCTCCCTCCGGCATATTCCTTATTATATTCTCCTCAGCAGCTGTTCTGCAGGTTTCTTGTCACTTCTCTTCACCGCACACAAAAGTCCCGGGCGTTCGGATCACAATCCCGGGACTCGTTATTACAAGAATGAAAAAGCTTTTTATGAGACTTCTGTAAACACGACTTTGACAGCGTAATTGATGCCGCCCTGCGTATAGAACGTGACCTTCGCTTTTTCTCCGGGAACGCGTTTGCCGTTTCCGGCATATTTCGCATAAGTCACATCAAACCCGTATCCGTTCTTCAGCTCCAGCCACATACCGCCGAACGACTTAACGGTTCCGGTCACCGTTTTGAGAACGACCGGCTTTTTCGTCGGTGTAGGCTCATATTTCTTTGTGACCTTGATCTCTTTGGCGTTCGGGCTCTTGGATGCGTATCCGTCGTAAGTAACGCGCACGCGGCATCCGACTTCCAATTTTCCTTTCTTTTTATTGATGCTTGTGGATTTCGTGATCTTGAACGAGTAGGAATGCTTGCTGCTGGTCTTGATCTTGATCATCTTGGAAGTTAGCTGGACAACCTCGCCGCTGAGCGTCTTATTCTCCGTGTTCTCCGGCTCCTTGATGTCGTTGGCGCGCTTCGTATTCTCCATCGCCGTGATCTCAATCTGTTTTGCGGTCGCGCCTTCCAGGATGTCGCCGTCGTATGTGATTGTGACCGTGTCGCCCACCATGACCAGATCCGAAAGACCGGTGATGACCGTGTCCTTCGTGAGCCAGAATCCCAGCGCCTCGGTGGAAGAGATCTCTATAAAGATCGTTGTCGCGTCATGCTGGAGCACCTTCCCGGAAACGGTGGTGACCGGATACACCTTGGTAACTGTAATCGAGGTGGCCTGCGGATAATTCAGGATGTCGCCTTCGTACTCGATCACGACCTCATCACCGACCTGCGCAATCGTGTCAGTAATATTGTCCATGATAAAGTTGAAGACATTGCCGTTCTCCATCTTGATCATGATGTCGTTGCTGCTAACCGAAAGGACCGTTCCCGCAACTTCCTTGCCGGAGCTTCCCGCTCCCGTGGCGGTAGTGGATATCTCCGCAAGCGTTCCGAATCCGGACAGAAGAATACATGCCGCCATCAATACGGCAACGACCGTTTTCATTTTTCTCATACTATAAGCCTCCATCCATTTCTAGAAAGGTATCATTTAATTATACGTTCCGAGGGGAAGATTCGTCAATCTCGCATTATGCCCCCGGACGTTCCGGACGGCATCCGGTCTACTTCTTCTTTTCCTCCCGCGGGGAATCGCAGTATTCGCAGACGGCCCCGGTGTTTTTGGCGCCGCATTTTTCGCATACCCACTCGTCCGGATTCGTCTCGTGCTCCGCGGGAAGTTCCGAAGACATCTGACCGGTAGCTGGCGCAGACTGGTTCTGGGGCTCTTCAGGCTGCTCCTGTTCCTGATTCGTCTTCTTCCTGGCGCCTGCGAAATGCAGGATGACCAGAACAATGCCGGCAATGGTAAGAATTGTATCGGAAGAGCTCCTGCCGGCTAGGATCAGGATAAGCCCAAGTATGATCATCCAGTATGCTTTCAGAATGCCGGAAAAGCTGTTGCTGTTCGTCGGCTTTTTTTCCATGTCTTTTCGCCCTTTCTTCCGTTTTTTATCAGTATACTACCACGGCGCCGCCGTTGCCAGTCTTATCCTTCCGCGTCATGTCCATCAAAATTGCATACGAAGGCTTATTCTTGTTATAATGATTCATAATAATGTCAACTCACGGAAGCGGTTTGGCGGAAAGGAGCGCGCGGGATTGTATCTTCTGCTGTTTGTCCTCTGGATCTTCCTGAACGGGAGAGTAACTGCCGAAATCTGTCTGATCGGACTCGCGGGAACCGTCTTGTCGGCCGTTCTGATGTACGTCCTGTTCCGTTACTCCCCGCGGCGCGATCTGCGCATCCTTTCAAAAGCGCCTTTCTTCCTCATCTATCTCGGGGCGCTGCTCGTTGAGATTTTCAAGGCAAACCTGAAGGTCATTCATATTATTCTCCACCCGGAGAAAGAAATCAGTCAGGGCATCGTTCTGTTTGAACCGAATCTCCGGACAGGTGCCGCGCGTTTTATCCTTGCCAATTCCATCACTCTGACGCCCGGAACCATAACGGTCCGTGCGGAGAAGCATCGGTTTACGGTGCACTGCCTCGACCGTTCCCTGATGGACGGGTTTGCGGAAGGCACTCTGATGAAGCTTCTCAGAAAGCTGGAGGCGTAACATGGAAAACGCGGAACAGATCCTGTACGTTGCTGCCCTGCTCTGTCTCGGCGTCTGCCTGTTCTTCTCTCTTTTCCGCGCTGTCCGCGGGCCGAGACCGATGGACCGTGTCGTCGGGATCAACATGACAAACACGCTTGCGATGCTCTGCCTTGCCGTCTGCGCGTTTCTTCTGGACGAAAGCTGGCTTCTTGATGTCTGCCTGATTTACGGGATGATCAGTTTCCTTGCCGTCACGGTGCTTTCCATGCTGCACATCGATTCTGGAACGGATGGCAACGACCGAAAGGAGGCGGAGAAGGATGATCTCTGACACCGTACGGCTCGTCATCGGAGCGGTTCTCATGGCCGGCGGGATCGCTGTGGTCCTCATATCGGTTCTGGGTTTTTACCGGTTTCGTTTCGTGCTGAACAGAATGCACTGCGCGGCGATCATCGATACACTCGGTTCTCTTCTGATTCTTGCGTCTCTGATGGTCTTTGCCGATGCGCCGGTCTATTTGTTCAAGCTGCTTGGAATCATTGCTTTCCTTTGGATCGGAAGCCCGGTCGCCTCCCATCTTGTCTGCAGAACGGAACTTCTGACGGATAAAGACGCAAAAAATCATATCGTTGTTCCGAAAGAAGCGGAGGGAAACGAACATGATGTATTTTGAACTGCTTCTTCTCGGCCTGCTTGTCATATGTGGCATCACCACGTGCCTGGCGAAAAATCTCCTGACCTCTCTGATTATTTTTATGGCCTACAGCGTGATCATGTCCATCGTCTGGGCACTTCTGGAGGCACCGGATCTGGCAGTCACGGAAGCAGCGGTAGGCGCTGGTGTATCCAGCCTGCTTCTTTTTCTGACACTCAGAAAGCTGAAGAGCATCCGCAGAAAGGAGGAGGAAAATGAAAAGAAGTCTTAAAGACCTTTTCCGCGAATGGGACAGCGACCGTTTCGATCTGAACGTATCCGGTCCCGTTCCCAGAAAGGAACATCCCTCCCCTCTGCCGCCGGAGCATTACGACGTCATACCCGAACTGGAGGAGAAGATCACGCGCCGGTTTCACAGTTTCGTACCGGTCCTCACATTCATTCTTGGTCTGGCCCTTTCTCTCCTGCTGGTCATGACCGTCCTGGATCTTCCTGCGTTCGGAAGTCCCGGCAGCCCTGTACTCAACGAAGTCTTCATGAGATACGTTCATAACGGCATGCAGGAAACCGGCGCGGTCAATACGGTCGCGGGCGTGATTCTGGATTACCGTGCGTTTGACACGCTCGGCGAGACCCATGTCCTGTATACCGCTCTTGTCGCTGTTTTCATCCTGCTT
This sequence comes from Clostridia bacterium, assembly GCA_017394605.1. Next base: position 6,794 of record JAFPXU010000073.1, read on the forward strand.
TACGGCTTTGAAAAAACCGACTCGGGCGCCAGATCGCCGGGATACACGATCATACGCGACGACCCTGTCCTCACTACCTGTGCAAAGATCGTGATTCCCTGCGCGTCCGTTTACGGTCTTTACATCGTCTGCAACGGGCATCTTGGTCCCGGGGGTGGTTTCTGCGGTGGAACCGTTCTCGGCGCCGCGCTGATCCTTTCCGCGCTCGCGTTCGGATTTGACACGGTCGAACGGTTCTTCAATTACCGTACCATCCGTGTCATCCTGGTCATTGCGCTCTGCTTCTACAGTCTGAGCAAGGGTTATTCCTTCTTCTGCGGCGCGAACGGCATTCCAAGCGGCATCCGGCCGGGCATCCCGGGAAGAATATTCTCTGCAGGGCTTATCCTGCCACTCAATGCAGCGGTCGGCGTCGTTGTGTCCTGCACGATGTACAGCCTGTATTCCGTATTCAGAAGGGGGCAGCTCTGATATGTTGGAACGCATCTGGGATGAAAGGGTTCAGGTCGTTGCCGTCATTCTTTTCACGGTAGGTTTCTGCACGCTACTCGTTCACAAGAATCTTCTCAAAAAGATCATCGGTCTGAATATCATGGACACGGCGTCCTATCTCCTGCTTACTTCCATGGGCTATGTAGACGGCAGACTTGCCCCGATCATCCGCGGCTCGAATACAGATGCGACCGTTTACGTCAACCCGCTTCCCGCAGGTCTCGTTCTAACAGGCATCGTCGTGTCCGTTTCCGTCACCGCTCTGATGCTGGCGCTGACCGTCCGCCTGTACCGGCACTATCACAGTCTGGATCTGGACAAAATCTATGAAATGGCGGCAAAGGAGGACCAGAACGAGAAATGAGTTCTTTTTCCTTCAGCTTTCCGCTTTTCTGCATCATCCTGTCGCTGATCAGCTCGGCGGTTTCCGCGATCCTTCGGAGCAGGGCAGCCCGGGTACTGTCCCTGTGCCTGTGCCTCACTGTCTCTCTGCTGTCCTTTGCATTATGCGCGGAGTGCGTGCGGATAGGCGGCAGAGTGGATTTCTGGATGGGGCACTATCCTCACCCGTGGGGAAATGAGCTCCGGTTCGGACCGCTCGAGCCCTTCCTCGCCGGCATGTTCTCGCTGATCATGCTGCTCTCCGTACTCGGAGGCAAGCAGCAGCTGCAAAGAGATCTCCCGCAGAATAAGCAGAATTACTATTATGTCATGACGGATCTGATACTGGTCTCCATACTGGCGCTCTGCTATTCCAACGATCTGTTCACAGGCTATGTATTCATCGAGATCTGTACCATTTCATCCTGCGGGATCCTTATGATCAGGGAAATAGGCAGAACCACGCTCGCGTCCGTTCGGTATATGATCTTCAGCCTGATCGGGTCGGGTCTTTTCCTTCTCGGTGTGATCCTCCTGTACGGTATCACGGGTCATCTGCTCATGCCCAATCTGCTGGGTTCGGTAAAAGCGCTGTGGGTTTCCGGTCATTACCGTCTCCCGCTTCTGTCCTCCGCCGCACTGATCACGATAGGTCTTGGCGTAAAAAGCGGACTATTCCCGTTCCATTACTGGATGCCGGACACATACGGCGCTGCAACCGCGTCGTCGTCCGCCATTTTATCCGGTCTTGTCAGCAAGGGATATATCTTTTTCCTGATCAAAATCGTCTTCCGCGTGTTCGGCGTAGATGTCTTCTATGCCAGCGGAATCGAGAACATCCTGTTCGTTCTGGGACTGGCCGGAATGGTTGCCGGCTCCGTTTCCGCCATGCGGGAAGAAAACATCTTCCGTATGATCGCCTTCTCTTCCGCCGCCCAGATCGGATATATCTATATGGGAATCGGCATATCGCCGGAACTCGGAATCACCGCCTGTCTGTTCCACATGCTCGCGCACGCGGTCACCAAACCGATGCTGTTCCTGTCCGCCGCACAGCTTCAGACCCTCACCGGAAAGAGAACAGTGAAGGAGCTCAGGGGAAGCGTGCGGCAAAGTCCTCTTGCGGGTGCGGTATTCATTGTGGGCGCTCTGAGCATGATCGGCTTCCCAGTTACGATGGGATTTGTATGCAAATACTATTTCGCGAAGGCAGCCTTCGCGGCTTCCGCTGTCAGGATGATCCCGGCACTGATCATTCTCGCGGTCAGCACCTGTCTCAACGCCGTTTACTTCGGCAGAACCATTATCTCCATCCTGACCCCGGGCAAGAAAGCAGGATCCCGTCAAGCGCGGGCAAAGAGCAACATTCCGTTTGCCGTTTCCGGCATCATGCTTTCCGTCCTGAACCTGCTCTGGGGTCTGAATCCCAAGCTGTTATATAATCTGATCGATCTCGGAAGAAAGCTTCTGTAGGGGAGGATAACCATGTACGATGTTCTGATGATATTAATGCTGCTGATCCCGGCCGCGGCAGGAATTGCCGAGGCATGCATGAAGCGTGCGTCCAAAACCGCCCAGGATGCCCTGTTTGTGTCGGCTCTGGCAGTGGAAACGCTTCTCTATGCCATGCTTCTGTTCCTTCCGGTCAACAGCGGATTCCGTCTGTTCTCCATGACAGAGGTTCTGACCATCAAATTCCGGCTGGACGGTTTCGGCCTTCTTTTCCTTGCCCTTGTCACCGCGGGATTCCTTCTCTCGGGTATTTTCGCAACCGCGTATATGGATCACAGTTCCAACCGGTCCTCGTTCTACGCTTTCATGCTCCTCTCCCAGTTTGCGCTTGTCGGAATGGATAACGCGGCCAATCTGATCACGATGTACATGTTTTTCGAAATGGCGACCCTGCTGTCCATCCCGCTTGTTCTTCACGACAGAACTCCCGAGGCGATCAGCGCTTCCATGAAATATCTGTTCTATTCGATTGCCGGCGCGCTGCTCGGTCTTCTGTTCATCTTTGTCGCGTCGCATTTTTCCGATACGCTTAATTTCACAAGAGGCGGCTCTCTGAACCTGTCCGATGTTTCGGGACATGAAACGCTTCTGCTTGTCGTTTCTCTTCTCGGCGTGATCGGCTTCGGCGCAAAAGCCGGCATGTATCCGCTGCACGGATGGCTTCCCGACGCGCATCCGGTCGCTCCCGCTCCCGCTTCGGCAGTCCTTTCAGGCGTTATCACAAAAGCCGGCGTGCTGGCGATCCTCCGTCTGATCTATTTCGTCGTCGGGCCGGATTTCCTCCGGGGAACATGGGTACAGACCGTGCTTCTCTCGCTCGCACTTCTGACCGTGTTCATGGGCTCGATGATGGCTTACAGGCAGGATGTATTGAAAAAACGGCTTGCCTATTCCTCCGTCAGCCAGATTTCCTATGTCCTCACAGGACTGTTTCTGCTGACGGAGCAGGGCGTTCAGGGCGGGCTCCTTCAGGTTCTTTTCCATGCCTGCGTCAAGATCTGTCTCTTCCTCTGTGCGGGATCCATGATCTTCCACACCGGCAAAACCAAAGTCTCTGAATTTCTCGGAATCGGGAAAACCATGCCGGTCACCCTATGGTCCTTCACGATCGCGTCCCTCAGTCTGATCGGCATCCCGCCCGCTGCGGGTTTTGTATCCAAATGGTATCTTGCCGCGGGGGCCCTGGATTCCGCTCTTCCTGTTATGAACTGGCTTGTGCCGGTGGTCCTTCTGGTTTCCGCTCTGCTGACCGCAGCCTATCTCCTTCCGGTGACGATCCGGGGCTTTTTCCCCGGGAAAGACTTCGCCGCGTCCGCGGAGCGGTCGGACGGTATTCCGGAGTTCTGGCTGCCGCTTGTTATACTCGCGGGCATGTCGCTTCTTCTCGGCATTTTCGGAGGTACGGTGACAGAATGGGCAGCGTCCCTCGCGTCCCTTGTCATGTAACACTATGGCGCCGGTTTTGTATCTGATCTGCATATTTCTCCCGATTCTTGTCGGGACCGTGATCCTGATCTTCAGGTTCCGCTCTTCCGTGGCGCTCAAGACCGTCGCGGCCGGCGGCGTCTGCGCCGCCTCGGCAGCAGCGCTTGCTACCCTGATATCCGGAACCGGTGAAACTCTTCTGATGCTCCGGTTCTCCAACACGCTGTCCGTCGTTTTCCGTCCGGACGATGCCGGCAGGTTTTTCCTTGGGATCATTGCGGCGCTCTGGCCGCTGACCGCCCTCTATTCCTGCTCCTACATGGACGGAAGCGATCACCTTCCGCTGTTTTTCGGCTTCTTCTGCATATCCTACGGTATTACCGCAGGGATAGCTCTGGCGGGCAATCTGTTCACGATGTACGTGTTCTATGAGCTTCTGACGCTCACCACCGTTCCGCTCGTCATACATCCGCTGACACGCGACGCGATCCGCGCGGCAAAGATCTATTTCATTTACTGCATGGGCGGCGCGGCCCTGGGTTTTGCGTCCATGCTGTTCCTGCTGTCCAATGGTGCAGGCGGTATGTTTCTCGCCGGCGGAACACTTTCCGCGCATCCTTATGACCCGAATATCACCTGCCTTTTCTACCTGCTCGGTTTCATAGGCTTTGGCGTGAAGGCTGCCGTTTTTCCGCTGCACGCATGGCTTCCGGAAGTATCGGTAGCGCCGACGCCCGTAACGGCGCTCCTTCACGCGGTCGCCGTGGTCAAGGCGGGTGCGTTCGCGGTCATGCGCCTGACGTACAACAGTTTCGGCACCGCGCTGCTCTCCGGGACCTGGGCGCAGTATGCTGTCATGATGCTGTCGGCTTTCACCATTTTTTACGGGGCAAGCAAAGCGGTCAAGGAGATCCACTTCAAGAGACGGCTGGTCTATTCCACGGTGGCAAATCTTTCCTACATCCTGTTTGCCTTTTCCCTCATGACACCGTCCGGACAGCAGGCGGGACTTCTGCATATGGCGGCACACGCATGTACCAAGATCCTTGCGTTCTTCTGTGCCGGTGCCGTTCTGCATTTCAACGGCCGTCCCATGATTGCGGAACTGGAAGGTATCGGCCGTAAGATGCCGGTCACTTTCGCGTGTTTTACATGCGCAGCGCTGTCGCTGACAGGCATTCCTCCTTTCACGGGCTTTGTATCCAAGTGGCACATCCTGACGGCTTCCGTCGGTCTGGGATCTGTTTATCCCTATATCGGCACCGCTCTGCTTCTTGCCGCCGCGCTTTTGTCTGCCATCTATATGTTTACCGTGGTGCTGCACGCGTGGTTTCCCGGAAGCGGGTTCTCGCCATCGTCCGTCGAAAATGTGACCGAAGCGGACTGGAGAATGCTCGTTCCCATGATCATTCTTGCCGTGGGAACGCTCCTCTGCGGTGTTTTCAGTGAACCGATCGTCCGCGCCGCTGCCGCGGCCGCCGGTCTGTAAGGGAGGTGAAGAATGTGATCTTTTTCCTGATCCTGTTTCCGTTCTTCATGGCTCCCGTCTGCCTTCTTGCCTCCAGGAAAGGCGCGTCCGCAAGAAATCTGACCTTCTGCGTCGCTTGTCTTGCCGAGTTTGCGGCGGCGGTCCTTCTTGCGTCCGCTCCGGACTGTTCCGCTTCTCTCCCCGGCATATGCGGACTCGGTCTGTCCTTTGCGGCGGACGGATTCCGTAAGATTTACTGTCTAATCGTTGCCTTTGCGTGGCTCATGACCTCGCTGTTCAGCGGAGGTTATTTCTCGCACTACACGAACTGCGGACGGTATTTCTTCTTCAATCTCATGACGCTCGGCGCAACGATGGGCGTTTTCCTCTCTTCCAACCTGATCACGGCTCTGGTCTTTTTTGAGATCATGTCCTTTACTTCTTATACCTGGGTCGTACAGGATGAGACGGAAGAAGCTTCCAAAGCGGCGAATACCTATCTTGCCGTAGCCGTTATAGGGGGCATGACCGCTCTCATGGGGCTGTTCCTGCTGCAATCCGAACTCGGGACCACAGAAATATCCCTTCTGTATGAACGTGCTGCCCGGTCCGGAAAGCAGCCCCTCCTGTATGCCGCAGGAGGATGCGTCCTGTTCGGATTCGGTGCCAAGGCCGGCATGTTCCCGCTTCATATCTGGCTTCCGAAAGCGCACCCGGTCGCCCCGGCACCGGCTTCCGCGCTTTTGTCCGGTGTCCTGACGAAATCCGGCATTTTCGGCGTGGCCGCCATTACCTGCAATCTGTTCCGGTCGGATCCGAAATGGGGCACCGTGATCCTCATTCTGGGTACCGTCACGATGGTGCTTGGTGCGGTGCTCGCCCTGTTTTCCGTCAACCTGAAGCGCACGCTTGCCTGCTCCTCCGTTTCGCAGATCGGTTTCATTCTGACGGGCATCGGCATGATTCCGATTCTCGGTCCGGAAGCCTCCGCCGCAGCCTCCGGAGCTCTTCTCCACATGCTGAATCATTCTCTCTTCAAGCTGGTTCTGTTCCTTTCCGCAGGCGCGGTCTATATGAACACGCACAGGCTGGATCTCAACGAGATCCGGGGATTCGGCAGAAAAAAGCCTCTCCTGATGTCCGTGTTCCTTACGGGCGCGCTCGGAATAGGCGGATTCCCTCTGTTATCCGGATATGTC
>JAFPXU010000008.1 GCA_017394605.1 Clostridia bacterium
CGGAAACGGCTCCCCCGCGGAACGGAAAGGAAATCCGCTTCAGTTCGCGACCGTCGTGCCTGAGAACGGAGGGGAAGCCTGCGACTGCTTCTGCGGCGCACTGCACGTGAAAGAGGGCGACCGTGTCGCCGTGACATACGGAAGCGGAGAGAAGGAAGGCAGGGTGACCGGTATTTTCTTCGCGTATGAAGAAGACCTCGGGATTCCGGCGGACCGCTTTCAGAAAGCCGTCAGGAAGATCTGACCGGATCCGGAACGCCGAAAAAGGAGGAAAGCCGTGAAACGGATTCTTGTCGTGGTGGATATGCAGAACGATTTTGTGGACGGGGCTCTCGGAACGCCTGAGGCGGTCTCCATCCTTCCGCAGGTAGCGGAAAGGATCCGTTCCTTTGACGGAGACGCGGTCTATGTGACATTTGACACGCACTCCGAAGACTATATGGATACGCTGGAAGGCAAAAGACTTCCTGTCGTGCACTGTCAGGAAGGAACCGGCGGATGGGCCCTCGCACCGGCCGTATCGGAAGCCCTCAAGGATAAGCCGTACCGGAGCGTGATCAAGAAGACGTTCGGTACGTTTGATATCGTAAAGGATCTGAAGGAACAGTATCCGGAAGAAGAGATCGAGATGGAGCTGCTTGGACTGTGCACGGATATCTGCGTGGTATCCAACGCGCTGATCCTGCGCGCAGGATTTCCGAACGCCGTGATCCGCGTTGACGCCGCCTGCTGCGCGGGCGTGACGCCGGAAAAGCACGAGGCCGCGCTCGAGACCATGCGCAGCTGCCAGATCGACGTGATCAGCGGACAGGGGGAGAACAGATGAAAGACGCGATGAAGGTAACGAACGACTGTGTTGCATGGATCCGGCGCTTTTTTGAGGAAAACGGACCCGGATGCAGCGCGGTGGTCGGGATATCCGGAGGAAAGGACAGTTCGGTGGTCGCCGCCCTGTGCGCGGAAGCGCTGGGGAAGGAACGGGTCGTGGGCGTTCTCATGCCCTGCGGGGAACAGAAGGACATCGACATGGCAGAACTGCTGGTCAGTCATCTCGGGATTCGCCATTATACCGTCAATATTCATGACGCGGTGGAAGCGATCAGGAAGGAGATCCCGCTCGAGCTTTCCAGCCAGAGCCGGATCAATCTTCCGCCCCGGATCAGGATGGCGACGCTGTATGCTGTGTCGCAGAGCGTCAACGGGCGCGTTGCCAATACCTGCAACCTTTCGGAAGACTGGGTCGGATACTCCACAAGGTACGGCGACGCGGCGGGCGATTTCAGCCCATGCTCCGGGCTGACGGTCGCGGAAGTGAAAGAGATAGGCAGACTTCTCGGGCTCCCGTCCGTGCTGGTGGACAAGGTGCCGTCGGACGGACTGTGCGGAAAGACGGATGAGGACAATCTCGGATTCACGTACGCGGAGCTGGACCGCTACATCCGGTCCGGAGAAATGCCGGACGGGGAGACGAAGGAACGGATCGACCGCCTGCACAGAAGGAACCTTTTCAAACTTCAGCTCATGCCGGCATTCCGGCCGGATCCGAACGACCTATGAGCGGGAAAGCGTACGCGCTCGGCCTGCTGGTTGGCCGGTTTCAGACGGTGCATCTGGGCCACGGGCAGATGATCTCCAAAGCGCTGGAACTCTGCGAAAGGGTCGGGATTTTTATAGGCTCCTCGCAGGAATCCGGAACGGAGCGGAATCCGTTTTCCTATGAGGTGCGAGAAAGTCTGCTTAGAAAACTGTTCGGGGACCGCGTCGAAGTATATCCGCTTCCGGATATTGGGGTCGGCAACAATGCCGAATGGGGCAGGCATGTCCTGGCGTGTGCGGCGGAACGGTTCGGGGAGGTTCCGGATCTGTTCGTGACCGGAAGGGAAACCCGCAGGATCGACTGGTTCGACTGCCCGGAGGGAGCCGGAATGGCGCAGCTTTACATCCCGAAGACGATCGATATCTCTGCATCCGAGATGCGGCGCTTTCTGATGGAAAACGACAGAGCATCCTGGGAACGGTATACCGACCCGGCACTCTGGGAAGAATACGGACGGCTGCGGGAATTGGCACTCGCTTCTGCCGGAAACACGGAAACGGACAGCATCTGAACCATTACAGGAAAGAAGGAGAACTATGAAACTGAAACCGATCATCGTGTCGCTTCTTGACACGGACCTCTACAAGTTCAACATGAACCAGGTCATGTTCCATAAGCATTCGGACCTCTGCGGAGAGTACTGGTTCAAATGCCGCAACGAGGGCATCGTCTTCACGCGGGAGATGTTTGACGAAATCAATGAGCAGATCGATCATTTCTGCAGGCTGAGATTCAAGAAGGAGGAGCTGGACTATCTGCGTTCCATCCGGTTCATCAAGAAGGATTACGTGGAGTTTTTGCGGCTCTGGCATCCGATCCGCGAATATGTCAGGACCGATCTCAGCGAGTCGGGTGAGCTGACCGTCATTGTGGACGGACCGCTGTTTTCCGCGATGCAGTTCGAGATCTATCTTCTAGAGATCATCAATGAAGTGTACTTCCGCATGGCGTACGACTATGACGAGCTGCTGGCTTCCGCGAAGGAACGCCTCGACAGGAAGATCGAGGCATTCAACAACGGGACCTACACATTCAACTTCGCGGAGTTCGGCTGCCGCAGACGCCTTTCCAGGGAATGGGAGGAAGTCGTGATCCGGAGGCTTGCAAAGGAAACGAAGAACTGCGTCGGAACATCCAATGTCTATTTCGCGATGCGGCAGAATCTTACGCCGATCGGCACGTACGCGCACGAATTCGTCCAGATGTACCAGGGAATCGATTCGATCCCGCTCGCGTATACGAACCAGTATGCGATGCGCGACTGGTATGACGAATACAGGGGCGACAACGGCACCGCTTTGACCGATACGATCACAACCGATCTGTTTCTGCTTGACTTTGACCGCTCCATGGCGAACAACTACACGGGGGTGCGCCACGACAGCGGCGATCCCTATGTGTGGGGGGAGAAGATCATCGCACATTATAAGAAATACGGAATCGATCCCAAGACAAAACTTTTGCTGTTCAGCGACAGTTTAAACTTTGACAAAGCGCAGAAACTGTGGGATAATTTCAAAGATAAGGCGAAGGTCTCATTTGGCATTGGGACATTCTGTTCAAACGATACCTGCGTGGAACCGCTGAACATCGTGATCAAGCTGCAGTATGTCAACGGCCGTCCCGTGGCAAAGCTTTCGGATTCGCCCGGAAAGGCCATGTGCCGTGACGACGATTATCTGACCTACCTGAAGCGTTCGGTCGATTTCCGGCTGGAGCGTCAGGGGGCTGGAGAATAAAAAACCAATCAATTAGAAAAAATGGGAGGACTAAAAACAATGTTGCTTGAACAAGCAGTATCGGAATACAGCGCACAGGTTGCTGCTAGCAGCCCTGCGGCGACTGGTTTCAGCATTTTTGCTTCTATTCTCGGCATCATCGCTATGTGGAAGATCTTCACAAAGGCCGGCGAGCCGGGTTGGGCGGCCATCATTCCGTTCTATAACGTTTATACGCTGTTTAAGATCACCTGGGGCAACGGTTGGAAATTCCTGCTCCTGCTCATCCCGATCGCCAACATCGTCATCATGATCATCACAGAGGTCAAGCTCGCAAAAGCGTTCGGAAAATCCAACGGATTTGCGGTCGGTCTTGTTCTTCTGAGCACGATCTTCATGCTCATCCTTGCATTCGGCAGCAGCGAGTACAAGGGCGTTCCGCAGAAGGCATAAGCCTGACGGACTGATCAGAAAAGACAAGAAGGGGCTGTCTCAAAAAGGAAACGTTTTGAGGCAGTCTTTTTCATTGGAAAAGAAGCCAGAATACCAAAGAAGCAGAACCCGGAGGCCCTGCTCTTTGGTATAATTTTCTTGTGACAAAACTACAA
>JAFPXU010000074.1 GCA_017394605.1 Clostridia bacterium
AAAGGCGTCTGCCATTCGGGCCATGCTGCGTGCGCTTCCCCCGGAGGAACGGGTGCTTATCCCGGAAGGCGGCTGTGCCGATACTGTGAGCGCGCTGAAGCTGTTGGGACGGGAAATATCCTATATCAGGACTGTACGTGAGCCTGCGACGGGATGGCGGAGCATGCCTGATCCGGAACAGATAGAAAAAGCGCTCGACCGTACGGGAGCGGGGACGGTTCTCATTCAGTCTCCGGACATTTACGGATTCTGTGCGGACATTCCGGGCATCGCGGAAGCGGTGCACAGCCGCGGCGCGCTTTTATTGGTCGACGCATCCTTCGGCCCGCACCTTCAGACTTCCGACAGGCTGCCGGAATCTGCCGCGACATATGCGGATATGACCTGTCACTGCCTGTTTACAGGGCTGAACGCCCTGAACCAGGCGGTCGTGATTCATCTCAATCCATGCAGAATCGACCATGAAACAATGAGTTGTATAGTTGCGGAAGAGGATCCGGATCCTTCCAGCCTGATCCTCGCGTCCATGGACTGGGCGCTTCACACGGCTTCGAAAAACACTTGGGATACGCATTTGAATTATGTCGCGAGAATCATCGATAAGATCGACGCGATGCACGGGCTTAAAACGCTCCGAGGATGTGCACGGAACGGATCCGCGGATCATGACGGGTCCCGGATCGTGCTTGACGTATCGGGCAGAAATCTGACCGGCTCTGCCGTGATGAAATATCTGGAAGGACGGAGTATTCTGGCGGAACGCGCGGACAAACAGAGACTGCTGCTGGTCACCAGCCCGGAGGATGAACCCGACTGGTACGCGCGGCTTTTGCGCGCGCTGGAGGAAATGCCGGAAGGATCAATAAAGCGAAAGAGCGTGTGAATTTCAGCGGCGGACGGTGAAAATAACGGATGAATGAGTTGACTTTACTGGAGAGTATGAAGCGCGGGAGGATCCCGCACGCGATTCTGATCGTCGGTCCTGAGGGGAGCGGCCGTCATGAGCTTGCCAGGCGCATGTGCGGCGCATACTGTCTGGAAACGGTTTCCCCGATTCCGGATGAACAGCTTGACAGCTTTCCGGATTATAAGGAGTATGCCTTTATCTCCATGGGGGACGTACGCGCGATTGAAGAGGATACGGCCGCCGGCGCTTTTTCAAACGGAAGACGGGCGTTCATGCTGCGTGATGTACATAAGATGACCGGCGTTGCGCAGAACGCGCTCCTCAAAACGCTCGAAGAGCCTCCGGACAACACCCTGTTTATTCTGACGGGGAATGAAGACGGCATAGAGATGACGATACGTTCGCGTTGCGCGGTCTGGAGAATGGGTTCTGGCAGCGAGACGGAGATCGCCGGGAAACTGATCCTCGAGCAGGTCCTTCCGAAACAGGCCGAACTGGCGGCATCCCTGTCGGATGGTATCGAGGGCCTGGCAAGAAAGATGTGCGATTCCCCTTATTTCGAATTCCGCGATGAGGTCATAGCGCTTGTGGAACGCGCTTTGTTCGGAACGATCTCCTTCGTTTCCGGTACGAAGTTCCTTCAGAAGACGGAAGTCTTCGTGATCGATCTTCCGAAGAGAATGCTGGATGAGATCAGTGAAAACGAGGAAGACGAGGAACTTGACTCGGAGCAGGAGAAGAAGCGGATCTCAAAATCGAACGCCCCGATCGCGCTGTCGATCATGGCGTCTCTGATCCGGGACGCCATGGTAGCGGACGAGGGCGGACGGATCATGAATATGGACCGCGAAGAACTCATCAGGCGGATCTGCGGGAACTTTACAAAAGCGGATATTTTAGATATCATTAAAAAGATTTTGGAGATACAGAAAGATTCTGTATTCAACATGAATCCGAATCTGGCAGTAGATTCTGCGCTGACATATATGCTGATGGTAAGGGAAAGGAAACATAAATGACAACGGTTATAAGCGTTCGGTTTCCGACAAGCGGACGCGCTTATTATTTTGACCCCGGCGATTTTGAACTTCACGAAGGAGACAGCGTTATCGTTGAAACCGCGCGCGGCACGGAGTTCGGGGAGATCGTAAAAATGCCGCATGAAGTCGCGGACGAGTTTATTGTACAGCCTCTGAAGCCGATCGTCAGGATCGCGACGGATGAAGACAAGCGCATGCGGGAAGAGTATTCCGCCAAAGAAGGGGAAGCCTTCGAGATATGCAAAAAGAAAATCGCCAAGCACCAGCTGGATATGAAGCTGATCGGCGTCGAGTATTCGTTCGACGGCAGCAAGGTCGTATTCTTCTTTACGGCGGATGAGCGTGTTGACTTCAGAGAACTGGTGAAGGATCTTGCAAGCGAATTCCGGACAAGAATCGAACTGAGACAGATCGGCGTCCGTGATGAGGCGAAACTGCTCGGCGGACTTGGACCGTGCGGAAGACCTGTTTGCTGCAACAGTTTCCTTGATACGTTCCGGCCGGTTTCGATCAAAATGGCGAAGGAACAGAATCTTTCCCTGAGCCCGACCAAGATTTCCGGACTCTGCGGCAGGCTTATGTGCTGTCTGCAGTATGAAGAAGCCGCCTATGAGGAGACAAAGCAGAAGATGCCGCGTGTCGGGAAAGATATCCAGACGCCGGACGGGATCGGGCATGTTGTGGAGAACAATGCCATCACGGAAAAAACCAAGGTGAAGATGACGCTCCCGGACGGAACGGTGGAACTTCGTGAGTATCACTATACGCTTCTGGCGCAGCCCGGGGAGCCTCTGCCGGTGCCGCCTCCTGCCGAAGAGAAGAAAGAACCCGAAATCCAGGAGATTAGTTCGAAGTATATCCCTCCCGAAACGCCAAAAGCTCCGGAAGAAACCGAAAAACCGAAGCCGAAACGGAAGAGATCCAGAAAGCCGAAATCTCCGAAGGCCGATCAGCCGAAACAAGGCCGCCCGGAATCAAGCAAAAAAGCTGAAAAGGTTTCCGAACAGAGCGTAAAGCAGCCCGCTTCATCCGAAGCGCAGCCTAAAAAACAGACTGCCGATATGGAGCAGAAGCAGAAGGAATTCTCAAAGAACGTAAAACTGAACAGAAGGCGCCGCAGGCCAGCCGGACCGAAGAAACCGTCCGGACAGTGATCCGCTGTGTCCCGGGCGAAAGGGTCGCCCCTTCATAATGAAAACAACAGACCGGAGAAGAACGTTTCTCCGGCCTTTTTGTCTCCGGTACAGGGAACGCAGTTCGATCAGTCAAAAATCTCCAGCAGCTCGCGGAAATCACGGATCTCATAATCGGGACGGTTGAAATCCGTGATCGGGATCACGTGTTTTCCTTCCGGAGAATGATAAAGGATATTCACGCCGATCCCCGCTTTTCTGGCGCCGGGGATATCTGTATCCAGATTGTCCGCTATGGATGCGCAGCGTGCAGGAGAGAGGTTCAGATTGCCGCAGGCGATACGGTAGATTCCGTCGCCCGGCTTTCTGAGACCGCATACGGAGGAAATGACCATTGTCTCGAACAGATCTTCCATTTCTTCCGATTTCAGCCATTTTCTGACTTCATAGTCTTCACCGATCAGATTGCTGATAATGCCCAGTCTGTACCCGCGTTCTTTCAGGATACGGACCACCTCAACGCCGCCCGGAACGGTTACGCGGCGACCCTTGGTCCTGCGAAAGATATAGGTCATCTCATGGGCGTGCTCATGTATCCAGGACGCGTCCCGCTCCGGGAGAAGGAAAAGCCCCCAGAGGAGGTCGTCTGTCACTTCGCGTCTCGTATGAACCGCCCAGGACTTGTAGATCGTAAACCTCTCTCTGATCATCTCATAGAACGCGTCCGGATTCGATTCAGGCTGAACGAGATCATAGAGGGCCTTTTTCGCGCCGTCCTGATAACTCGCATCCTTGATTTCGAGAAGAAGCGTTCCTCCCAGATCGAAGAATAAACCGTCCGCTTTTTTCATGATGCGTCTCCTTCCGAATGCCGAATCCAGCGTTCCCGATAACTATAGCATATCATCGGACATATTTCATACGTGAAACGGTCATGCGGCAAATGATAAAAAATCACGTTTGAAGGATATCCTGGATGATAACGATTCTTTCGCTTGCATTTTCTTCGTCCTATGGTATAATTGTTAAACCAACAAACAACATATTTTGCGGAGGTTGAATTATGGCTTATCAGATTTCTGACGATTGCATCGCTTGCGGTGCCTGCGCAGCGGAGTGCCCCGTTGAGGCAATTTCTGAGGGTGACGGAAAGTATAACATCGATCCGGATACCTGCATTGATTGCGGAAATTGTGCTGAGGTTTGCCCGGTAGGAGCTCCGAGTCAGGCATAATAGAACAACAACAGACAAATAAGGGCTGTCCGTTTGGACAGCTCTTTTTGTGTGGGGAAACGGACGACGGGAATCAGTAATCCAGACGGGAAGAAATGATTTCGGACGCCTTCGAAAGAAAGTCCGCGGTTTCCGCGTCAAACCGGTCGAATTCGTAACTGTCCAGGTCCAGAACCCCGAACGGCGTATTGTCCTTTCCGAAAAGAGGAATGACGATCTCTGATCTGGAATCTGGATCGCATGCGATATGTCCGGGAAACTCATGGACGTTTGGAACGACGATTGTTCTGTGCTCCGAAAAAGCGGTTCCGCATACGCCCCGACCCGGCTTGATCCTCGTGCAGGCGGGTTTGCCGCAGAACGGACCCACGACCAGATCATCCCCGCGCTTCAGATAGAACCCCGCCCAGCTTACGTCGGGAAGAGAGCTGAACAGGAAGGAAGCGGCATTTGCCATGGTGGCAATCGGATCCGGTTCTCCCGAAAGGAGTCCGGTCAGTTGTTCCAGTAAAATCCTCATGCCACGAGTATAGCATATTCTTTACACCCGCAATCGTCACATGATAAAATCTATATACAATTTATGCAAAGAAGCATGCAGAAAATGACTGTACAGCACAAAAAAACCGTTTTAATCAATATCGCATTTTTTGCCGTGATTCTCGGAATCGCGATTCTTATCTGCAGGAGAGGGCTGTCGATCCTGATGCCGTTTCTGATCGCGTGGATTGTGACAATCATTATCAGGCCTGTCATTAATCTGCTGATCAAGAAATGTCATTTTTCGAAAGGCCTTGCAGCGGCGATCGTTGCCGTTATCTTCTATGCGATACTCGGATTCTTGCTGACTGTAATCGGCATGAGGCTGATCGGACTGGGAAGGTCCGTCATTGTCGAATTACCGAATTATTACAACGAGCAGGTCGAACCGTTTCTCATCAAGGTGACTGAGGCTCTTCTGAATTTCGCTGATGACCTTTCACCTGAGGCGAGCGACATCGTCCGCGCATTTCTGACGGGATTCAGCGCCAACTTCGAATCGATTCTGACCAATGCGTCTGTTTCGGCTCTGAGGTGGCTGACGACCATAGCGTTTCGCATGCCCTCCGGACTGCTGAAAGTTCTGATCACCATTATCGCGACCATATTTATCGCATCCGATTATCCGCTCCTGAAACGGTTTGTCATGGCTCAGTTTTCGGAGCATAACCAGATGCTGCTGCGGGAGGGACGCACGCATCTCGCGAATACGGTAGGAAAATACATCCGTTCCTATGCCCTGATCATGCTGATTACGTTCTGTGAACTGTATATCGGTCTGAGTATTATAGGGCAAAAGAGGGCGGCTGCCATCGCTGCGCTGATCGCGATGCTGGATATCCTTCCTGTGGTCGGAAGCGGAACCATTCTGATTCCCTGGACGGTCATTTCCATCGTAACGCAGAACTACAGCATGGCACTGAAGATCGGTATTCTGTATCTGGCAATCACGATCATTCGGAACATCATAGAGCCCAAAATCGTCGGTGACCATGTCGGAATGCATCCGGTCGTGACGCTGATGGCCATGGTAATCGGCACTTACGTTTTCGGACCGATCGGACTGCTGGGACTTCCGATCACGATCGCTTTGTTCAAGAGTCTCAACGATGAAGGAATCATTCACGTATTCAACATGCCGGAACCGGAGCCGGAACCTAAAACAATCCCGCTGAAAGAAAAACTCCAGGGATCGAAAATCCTGAAAAAGAAACATCCCGCAAAATCTGCTTCCGATCATCAGGATCCGCATGAACAGGAAAAGACGCAGTCCGACAGGCAGGAAACGGAGGCGTCCAAGTGAGCCTTCGTACGGTTTGGATTACCGGATCATCCCGCGGAATCGGACGCGCCATTGCCGAGCAGTTTGCGAGAAGCGGATTCCGGGTTGTGCTGCACTGCCATGAGAGGACAGAACTTCTGAATGAGGTGTTCGGTCAGCTGAAATCCGAGAACTGTTCCGTCATGTGTACAGTCGGAGATATTTCTTCCGAGCGCGATGTGGTGCGCATGCTCTCTGAGATTAAAGATACATTCGGAGCGGTGGATATTCTTGTGAACAATGCAGGTATCGCGCTTAAGGAACAGCTTCTGACGGACTGTTCCGCAGAAGAGATCGACAGGATCCTTTCCGTTAACTGCAAGGGAGCTATGCTTTGCAGCAAGGCGGTCATACCGGACATGGTTTCCAGAAAAAAGGGAAGTATCGTAAATATTGCTTCTTATCTCGGAATAACGGGATGCTCCTGCGAGGCACCGTATTCCGCATCCAAGGCGGCGCTGATCGGGCTTACAAAATCTCTTGCCAAGGAGCTGGCACCTTCCGGGATCCGGGTGAACGCGGTGGCTCCCGGTTTTGTGGATACGGAGATGAACCGTGAATTTACCGATGAGGAGCGGCGGTCCATCCGTGAGGGTATACCGCTTGAACGCTTCGGAGAAGCAGAGGACGTCGCAAACGCGGTTTTTTTCCTGGCGCTTGAGAAAACGGCGAGTTTTATCACCGGTCAGGTGATATGCGTAGATGGGGGCAGTTCTCTGTAAAAAAAGGTTGCATTTTCCATCCGCTTGATGTATTATAAAAAATCGTTGGGGGCATTAGCACAGTTGGTAGCGCGCAACGTTCGCAATGTTGAGGTCACCGGTTCGAATCCGGTATGCTCCACCATAAAAAACCTCTTTTGTTTGAGACAAGAGAGGTTTTTCATATTTTATAGAGCTGTATGAAACAATTAGTCCTCTTTTGAGGATTGGTTTTCTATCAATACCTGCCTTAAAGCCGGTTCAAGCGTCTTTGCCATGCAGTAGAAGCCCATATCGTTCGGATGGCAGTTGTCAACGGTGCCGCCGTCTCCCCCGAATAAACTGAGCATTTTTGTTCCGTCGATAAAATACACATTTCGGTCTCCGGCCTGCGTTGCGTTCTTCCACGTTTTCCTGACAATTTCTCGCCGTACAAGATCATCCTTGTTCGGATTTGGCTGAGGACGAGAAAGCAGAAATACCGGAAGAATCGGGTTTCTTTCCCGAATGATGCGGAAAAAAGCAGAATGCGTCGCTTCCAGATGCGCGGGGTCAGGTGCGTTGTGATCATAGTCCAGCACAAAAGCGGACATCGTCAGTCCGGCGATATACTCCGCCATGCAGGATTCGCCCCTTGCGCTTCCGGAAAAACCGAGATTCAGGTGATCGCATGATAAAAGCCGGGAAAGGATATTCGGATATGCATTGCCCGGACGGGAAGCGCACCCGCCCTGTGTAATGGAGGAGCCGTAGTATACGACCGGATCAGCTGTGCGGTATTGTCCTGCATTTCCCAGCTTACTGCCTGAAGGCAGTCCGATTTCAAGTTTTTTTACACCGCTGTAGAGCGGAAAGTGAATGGTGATTTCCTTTAGACCGTCCGTTCCGATCATCATTTCGGCGCTGTATCCGGTTTCTATTTCCAGAGGCGGAACGAAGGTACCGCAGTACACGTTGTTTGCGTACAGATCAAAACCAGCGCTTCCTGTGAACGCGAAATGCGGCATTTTGGAAACGTCACGCATCTCGGCACGCAACGCAATACGATCTGCGTCCGTCAGGAATCGGACCCGGCCGCCCGCAGTATGCAGTGATAACGATGCGACGCCTTCATTTGCCCTGGCAGCTATATCTGGCGGAAGACGATAATATCCTTCTTTGTCATGAAGCATACCGTGAATCGAGAAAGGTGCTTCAAGTACGTCATAATAAGTCATTTGTGCTTCATCAGGCACGGTAAGGGTGAAATTTGTATCAAATGCTTCGATGTGCACGGAATCGCTTCCTTTCATTGATAAACTGAAGGCAGTATGAACCAATTCCGATTATAATACCTCCCGGCGTATGATTAAAGAACTTCAGGCCGGATGATGAGTCGCACGTTATATCTGGACGGGGCTGTCCTCCCATATCTGAACCGCTTTCAGCCCGTTTTCTGTCAGCTGAACGACTCGGGTCGCCACTTCTTTCAGGAACAGCCGATCATGGGTTACGGCAATGATGCATCCCGGAAAGGACGCAAACAGTTTCCGCAGGGCGGGATTGGACAAAGGGCTGAAATTCCGCGTCGGTTCGTCCAGAATCAGCACATTGTTTTTTGCCAGAATCAGCTTAAGAAGAAGGATCTTTGTCCGCTGTCCACCGGAAAGCTCGGAAGCGGGATGATCCATTTCTGATGCGGTATATTTCATGCTCGCGAGATATGTCCGCGCACGTGTGACGGCATCCTTCTCGCGGGACGGAGCGAGTATCATGACCGGCGTTTCCGTCAGATCCAGAAGATCGTCATAATTCTGCGGAACATATCCGACACTGATGTCGGTTCTGTCGAGAAGCATACGCGCGATTTCTTTGATCAGCGTTGTTTTGCCGCAGCCGTTCTTTCCTATAATGCAGACGCGTTCGGGACCGGCAATATGAAGATGCACATTTTTCGAAAGACATTTTTCCCCTGCTGTCAGTTCGGGCAGGAACAGATCCAGGACCGTTTTCCCGTTTTTTATAGCTTCTGTTTCAGCGAATTTCGGGAGGATAGCCCATTCGGTTTCAGGGAGTCTGGTCAGCGATTCCTTCTCCTTTTCAAGCCGCTTTCCAAGCGACTGGACGGAATGCATTTTCTTTTTCAGCAGCCGTCCTCCGGACGGATCGGAACGGCTTATGACCTTCTGTGCATGATCGACAGCCTGATAGATGGAAAGATAGCGTTCTTTTTTCTTCTGAAATTCTTTATGCTCGTATACGGCCATCTGTGTCTGATGTTCCAGCTTCCTTTCGCGTTCCGCCATATACCGGCGGTATGGGACTCGTGCTACGGTAACGCGCGGGATCTGCTTCCTGCGGACCGACTCGATGTGAATCAGCATTCCGGCGGTCCGTTCCAGAAGCGTTTCATCATGGGATACATAGAGGACAGAGGCAGACGTCCGGTTTAGAAAGGATTCCAGCCACTTCAGCGTTTCCAGATCCAGATCGTTGGACGGTTCATCGAGCAGCAGCAGATCGCATCCGTTCAGAAGCAGGGCAAGGATCTGCAGCTTGATTCGCTCTCCGCCGGAGAGCGAGTTCATGGGCCGGTCCTCCCAGATCAGACCTTCTCCGATCCCCAACTGATTCAGTATTCCGGATACTGTTTTCGGGTTTTTGCTTCCGATCCCGCATGCGTTTTCCAGATAGGCGTAAACAGGAAGCTTTCCGTCTTCACGGTTCAGTTCCTGGCTCAGGTAGCCTGTTACGTTATCGCAGCTGATCATTCCGCGAATCTCCGCGTATTCTTCTATGGCCGGGTCTTTTGCGATCCAGCGCAGGACTGTAGACTTGCCGTTTCCCTCTTCGCCTATCAGCGCCGCTTTTTCCCCGTTGTTGAGGACGAAGGACAGATCCTGAACGAGGACCCGGTCGTCCTTTTTCTGTATGATCGTCAGATTCTGTATCTGCAGCATAGTTCCTCCAAAAGCAGAAAAGCCGTTCTCCCTACGGAAAACGGCTCAACCTCAAAAAACGCCCCGGAGGCGGTTCCGATTTGACATGATCCGTTTTTCCATAGAAAGCAAACCCCTTTACAGGGGCAAACCGTCTATTTGAAAACGCGGATCATTTGCGCATCGGTTCACTTCCTCTCATATTGCTGAAATCAATATAACACAGGACCGGCTGCAGGGCAACAGTTCATTTTTAAGACAGTTCTGACGGTTCGGTGACAGATGCAGGTACCGGTAAAGAATGCATGGAACAAGCGGCGGCGCATGCTTTGCCTATATGAGAAGATACCCGCGCCATCCGCGGACGGAATAATAGGAATCTGCTCCGTTATGAAAGGTGAACACGACTCCGTAGCGTCTCTCGCAGAACAGCGCGCCGCCCAGCTGCCGGACCCCGTCCGGGGTTGCGATCCAGCTGGATGTTCTGAGATCAAACTCACCGAGCGTCTGGAGTTTCCGGTACATGGCTTCATCCATGAGCGCAAGTCCAATATCCTGCGCCTGCTGAAGAGCGCTTCCTGCCGGCGGGTTTTTGAGGCGTTTTCGAAGAGCTTCCTGATCGTAGCAGAGACTCCTGCGTCCTGCGGGGGATTCCTTTGAGCAGTCGCAGAAAATGAGTCTCCCCGTTTTTTCATCGACACCGATCGTATCCGGCTCTCCGCCGGTTTCTTCCATCCGAATCAGTACATCAAGCAGGTTAACGTTTCCCTGCAGACGGGACTCGACGAGATCCCATTCCATGCCGGCATGGCGCGCCATATGATTCTTAAAACGATGTCTTAGCAGTTCGATCATTTGAATACCTCCGTCTTCCGTTTTTATTGGATTTGATGCCATAAAGCCGGCAGGGGGAAGTCAGTTCTGAACACGCTTCTCCAGCTCTTTTCTGTGTGCCAGATGGATACCGATGTGGCCTATCCCCAGAATGATTCCTGCCGTGAACAGGAACGGATTCCTGCCGTAAACTGCGATCAGAAGAACCGCGGCGACAGGCAGAGAGGCGCCTGCTACGGGAATCCCGCAGAAACTGCCGTAAAAATCTTTCATCGTTCTCCCGCTTCTGAAATATCTGATCCAGAACAGTTCGTAGAACAGCATGCAGATGAACGCCGCGGCAAGCCATTAAAGCCGGAGGAAAGGTTTTTGCGGGTTAAAATCGCTGAAGATCAGAACAAGACAGGAAACGGATACTTCACCGATCCGTTCCAGAGCCAGCAACGTTTTGTTTTCTTGCTTTGCGTATTCCACATAATCCAAAGGCTTATTCTTCGTCCAGATCAGATTCGGAACGAAGAGCATCAGCAGGAAGATCAGGCCGACATAGGAGAATCCAAAATGCAAGCGGGTCACCTCGAAAAACAGGAATTGTACTTTCTTTTACTCCATGTATGTAATGAAATCTATCCGATCGGTCAGTTCATGCTCGCTTACATCCAGAGATGCTTTAATCGCGTCGTAATCGCTTTTCGCATCTTTCAGTTCCTCGATTCTGGTGAACCAGAGCGGCTTCAGACAGCGGAACAGCATCAGCGCTGTATCTTTCTCAAACTGCGAGAATCGGTAGTATTCGGAGGCGGTTTTCAGGGCATCGCATATTCCGGAGATGCCGCTGTTCTCCCGCATAAGGTAATTGAGAAACACCTCTCTGCCGCAGAGATTGAAATCATAGATTCCGACAAATCTTCCGCTAGCGTCAAGGAGAATGTTGGACGGGTTGAGATCCGCCTGAAACACGGAAGCCGGAAGATTTCCATACACTTTTTCAAGCGCCGTTCTGTTTTCTGTCCAGAGTCGCCAGATTCTTTCGATCTGATCGTGAAACGCCCCGGGCAGAGTATCCGCGTATTCCTTCCAGGCAAGAGCGTTTTCGAGGACCTCGTCGGTTTTATCGCTTGGACAGAAGGTATCAAAGAGACAGTATGCCGACGGATACTGGGTATAGTTGAAGTATTTTGCGGCGACTCTGGCGGTCATTTTCCATATGTCATGTTTATAGCTGTCATACAGTTCAGTATTCTCGCCGAAATTCTCGGAAGATCTTTCTTCCGCCGGCCGGAACACCGCGAACTCTTCCGCATAAACCGCGCATTTGTGCCCGCGGAAGTCAACGACGGGAAAGCTGCCGTCCCTGTCCCGGAAGATTCTAGGGCAGTAATAACCGAGACTGCGGTACTCGTCGACCGTTCTTTGCCAGACGGCGATCTTTTCGGGAAATGTAAAATCATTATCGGCAAGCTTCATGACATGTTTGTCGCCGGACCCCGTTTCCACAATAAAGGTCACCCTGAAATCCGAATCGCCCCTGCTTGTGTTGATCTCCTGTACGGAGACAGGAACACTGTCGAAGAACAGCGCGAATAGTTCTAGAACGTCATGATCCATATTCGTTCTCACTGAAAAATCTGAATCCGAGGTTTCTGCTTTCCGCGGAACCGCCGGATCCGCTGCTTTATTTTGTGATCAGCAGGAACAGCGTGAGCTTGAGTCCGCCGAACAGAAGAAGGGCAAACATGGACGCAAGCAGCATGATGCTGCAGGAACGGGCGATATCTTCCGGTTCGATCGGACGGAGATCGTCCCCGATGAAGTCCTTTTTGTGTAGCACGCCGCGGTAGAAGGCGCTTCCCGCGAGCCGTACCCCGAGAAGCCCTGCCATCACGGACTCAGTCTGCGCCGCGTTGGGACTCGCGTGCTTATACCGGTCTCTGCGGAAGATGGACATCCCTGCTTTTGTATCGTAGCCAAGCAGACCGCCTGCAAAAAGCAGGAACATGGCCGCGATTCTGGATGGAACATAGTTGAGCACATCGTCCGCTTTTGCGGGGATCAGCCCAATGTTGGTGTACGGCGGATCCATGTAGCCGAGCATCGAGTCCATCGTGTTTATCGCTTTATAGACCATGCCGAGCGGACCGCCGAAAAGGATCAGGAAGAACAGCGGGGCAATGACACCGTCAGACGCGTTTTCCGCAACCGTCTCGACTGCCGCCCGGATAACGCCTGCTTCGTCCAGGGATTCCGTGTCGCGTCCAACAATCATGGATACGGCGCTGCGTGAAGCTGCGAGATCCCCGGAATCAAGCGCTTTCTTGACTTTCATGCTTTCATCCCGCAGAGATTTCGCGGCGAGGCACTGCCAGCACATTACGGTTTCCACAACGAAGCCGATCCAGGGGGATAGTTTATAGCAGAACAGAAGCAGAACAAGGGAAATGCCTCCCGTCAGGATGACGACGATCAGCCAGAGCATGAGCCCTGCTATTTTTTCTCCGGTATCAGTCTTGGGGAAGATACGGCGGAACAGTTTTTCGAGCGCGGAGATGAGAAGTCCCATGATCTGGACGGGATGCGGAATAACACGCGGATCCCCGACGATCATGTCAAGGATGAAGCCCGCGATCAGAGCGAGAAGAGAATAATAACCAAACATTTCAGAATATCCTCCGCACGATAAGAAAACCGGCCGTATCGGCTGCGTATAACAGCTTGCCAGGCAACGCGCAGGGGACGGCGCGGACTGTAACGCAAGCATTTTGATGATAAATCAATTGTATTATCGGGAAAAAACGGTGTCAAGGAACGGTAGCAGACGAACCGGAGCGTACAAACGTGTCGGGTGAAAGGGAGAGGTAGAGGAAAGAACCTCTCCGGGATGCTCTCCGTGCGGATAGCCGCCCAAAGCGCTCTCATTCGTGATATACTAAAAGAAATCCCTGTTGATCATCGGAGGAATACATGGCGGATAGCCCAATTCATGTTACCAGCGAGATCGCTCCCCTTAAAAAAGTATTGCTTCAGCGGCCGGGAAAGGAACTGGAGCACTTAAGCCCGAGCACGATGGACGAGCTTCTTTTCGACGATATCCCATATCTGCACCGTGCAAGGGAGGAACACGACGAGTTTGCAAGGCTGCTGCGTGAAAACGGAGCGGAACCGGTCTATTTGGATGAGCTGACTTCGGAGACGCTCGACCTGATCCCGGATCTAAAGGACCGGTTTATTGAGATGTTCCTGAACCAGGCGGGCGGATCGGCCCAGTACTACCGCGACGCGCTTGCAGGTTACCTGAAAAGCGTGCCGGATACGATGGCGCTCGTCCACAAGATGATGGCCGGCATCTCGTTCCGGGAAGTTTTCCCGAAAAGCAGCGGGTCGCTCTCGGACCGGACAGGTTCCAAGGTCCGGTTTCTGACTCCGCCCATGCCGAATCTGTATTTCACAAGAGATCCGTTCGCCAGTATCGGCAGCGGCGTTAGCCTTCACCGCATGCGGACCGAGACCCGGTGCAGGGAAACGTTCTTTTCCGAACTGATCTTCAAGCATCATCCGTCTTTCAGCGGAAAGGTTCCGTTTTATTACCGGACAGACAACTGCTTCAGTCTGGAGGGCGGGGATATACTGAATCTCAGCGCAAAAGTGCTGGCGGTCGGCGTATCCGCAAGGACGCAGGCTGAAGCGGTGGAGATCCTTGCAGATAACGTGCTGACCGACGAGAGGTCCGAGATAGAGACCGTTCTGGCGTTTACGATCCCGCAGACCCGCGCATGCATGCATCTGGATACCGTTTTCACCCAGGTGGACCGTGAGAAGTTTACGATTCATCCAGGCATATTCCCGAGCCTGCACGTATTTTCCCTGAAAAAGGGGAAAGGGGGAATCGTAACGGAAGAGGAGGAAGGCTCGCTGGAAAACGTATTGTCGCGGTATCTGAACCTGGATAAACCCGAACTGATCTACTGCGGCGGAAACAGCCCGATCGCGGCCGCGAGAGAGCAGTGGAACGACGGATCGAATACGCTTTGCATCGCGCCCGGAACGGTCATCGTATACGACCGGAATTATGAAACGAACCGGGTCCTTGAGGATTCCGGAATCAGGACGCTGCGCCTGGACGGATCGGAACTGTCGAGAGGCAGAGGCGGTCCGCGATGCATGAGCATGCCCCTGGTCAGAGAATAAAAATGGAGGGAAAAATGGCAGATCTTCGCGGAAGAAACTTTTTAAAACTGTTGGATTTTACCCCGGAAGAGATCCGGTATCTGATCGATCTTTCCAAAGCCCTTAAGGAAAAGAAAAAGCGCCGCGAGGAGCACGCGTACCTGAAAGGGAAAAACATCGTGCTTCTGTTCGAAAAGACTTCCACGCGCACGAGGTGTTCGTTTGAAGTCGCGGGAATGGATCTTGGAATGGGCGTCACGTATCTGGATCCCGGCTCTTCCCAGATGGGCAGAAAGGAAAGCATCGCGGATACGGCACGCGTTCTTGGGAGGATGTACGACGGAATCGAGTACAGGGGGTTCGATCAGAGCCTTGTGGAAACCCTGGCGGAATACGCGGGTGTTCCGGTTTGGAACGGACTGACAGATCAGTTCCATCCGACGCAGATGATCGCGGATCTTCTGACGATCGAGGAAAAGAAAGGTCGGCTGAAAGGAATCCGCTTTACCTATTTCGGCGACGCGAGAAACAATATGGGCAACTCCCTGATGATCGCCTGCGCAAAAATGGGGCTGCATTTTACGGCCTGCGCGCCGGCGGAACTGTTTCCAGCGGAGGAACTTGTGCATAAAGCGAAGGAGATCGCCAGAGAGACCGGAGGGTCCGTTACGCTGACCGAAGACATTGCCGAAGGCGCAAGGGACGCGGACGTTCTGTATACCGATATCTGGGTTTCCATGGGAGAGCCCGCCGAAGCATGGGAGAAGAGAATCTCGCTTCTGGAACGCTACAGGGTGGACAGCAGAAAGATGGCGATGGCGAAGCCCGACGCGATCTTCATGCACTGCCTGCCTTCTTTCCACGACACGAATACGATAATCGGAAAGGAGATAGCGGACCGTTACGGAATAGAGGAAATGGAAGTCTCAAACGAAGTGTTCGAGGGACCGCAGTCCGTTGTGTTCGACGAAGCGGAAAACCGGATGCATACGATCAAGGCGGTCATGTACGCGACGCTGAGAGGGGAGGAGGACGACCTTGTTTAAGCTGAGGACCTATTATCCGCCCGATTTTTCGGCGGAACAGTTTAAAAACTGTCCCGACGCGGTTCTGAAGGAAGCGCCTGCGGACGGCGTGGCGCCCTTTGACTACCATTCCATGAGCATCTTCCCGGAGTATTTCAAATGCGGGGGCACGTGGCTCCTCGCGGAGGAGAGCAGGATGGACTGCTGTGCCGTGTACAGGGAAGGATCCGTGCAGGTGGTCGAATTCCGGAATCTGAAAAAAGGCGATCTTGTCTTTACGGGAAGAACGGAAGACGGCAGCGAAGGAATCTACGTGTATCCGGACGGATTCCGCGAGAAACGCGAAAACACGGACGTGTTCGCTTTTCGCGGAAACCGGTCGAGGGAGACGGCGTTTTCGAAGGACTATGACGAGATCTACGACCTTTTGAGATATGAAAAGGATCACGGGAAAATCGTATGGGTGATGGGTCCGGCTTTCGCGTTTGACAAGGATGCCAGGACCGCGATGGAGAAACTGGTCCGCGCGGGATACGTGCATGCGATACTCGCGGGAAACGCGCTCGCAACGCACGATCTGGAGGCGGCATGGCTCGGAACCGCACTGGGGCAGGATATCTATACCAGCGTATCCTATCCGAACGGACACTACAACCATCTGGACCTGATCAACCGTGTCCGCTATTACGGAAGCGTCCGAAAGTTCATCGACGCGGAACACATCGATAACGGAATCATCTACAGCTGCGAGGAATGCGGCGTTCCGTACGTTCTGGGAGGATCGATCCGCGACGACGGACCGCTGCCCCCGGTCTACGGGAATGTCTATGAGGCGCAGGACGCCATGCGGAGCGAGATAAGGGGCGCTACGACCGTGATCGGCATGGCGACCATGCTGCACTCCATCGCGACGGGGAATATGACGCCCTCTTACAGAGTGCTTCCGGACGGAACGGTCCGACAGGTGTACTTCTTCTATGTGGACGTTGCCGAATTCACGGTCAACAAGCTGTCAGACCGAGGAAGCCTGTCCGCGAGGGGAATCGTAACGAACGTACAGGATTTTATCGTAAATCTTGCAAACGGTCTGAATCTCTGACAAAATGACAGAGACATACTATTATAATCATGGAGATCTTTTTTACTGGAGGGATCATGATGAAGCAATACAGGAGAGGAATCATATTTGTTCTGATTCTATCGCTGATACTGACGATATTCGGCGTGCGGGCCGCGCTTGCGGAGACGCCGGACATTTCCCCGGAAGGAGAGGATCCTTCCGAGGAGCCTTTGATCGGCATGCCTTCCCCGCTAAAGGAGGCTGCTTCTGTCGATGAACTGAACGCTGCGGTGGGATGCTGCATCTTCAGACTGGATCCGGAAATGTATCCGGTTACGGACGAAGCGTTTACGCTGATCGACGGGGAAAAGCAGCTTGCGCAGTACAGCTTTTCCTGGGCGGGAAAACCTGTAACGCTGCGTGCCGCCGTTGCGCAGGACGACATCTCCGGGATCTATATGGATGACGGAAAGATGCCTTATGAGCACCTTTCGGAAGGAGATCCCTACGAGGTTCTGGACACGGGATACGGACTCTGGACCAGATGGTTTTTAGGTGGGATGCAGTATTCTCTCTGCGTCGGGAATACGGATGAGGATGCGAAGGATACCGTGTTCATCATCCGCGATCTTGAATCCCTGATCTATCCGTGGCACGAACAGGAGGCTGTCGAAGAGGAAACAGAACCGGAACCGGAACAGCCGGGGCCCAGTGAAATTGCTTACTTCTACAGGAACGAGATCAGCGACTGGAATGCCGGCGCGGACACGGCGTTCGGGACCGGAACGGAAAAGCCATTCCGCTCCGTGGCGGTCCTTGCGGGAGGCGAAGATTATCTGAAGGCGCCGGATGATACCCGTACGGTCGTTACCGTTTCGGATGTGAACGGACTGCTTGCTGCCCTGGCTCCGGATACGATCATCCGGCTGGAGCCCGGCAGATACAATCTGTCGGAAGCCGAGGGATACGGCGTGGCGTCCGGAGAGCATTACCGCTGGATCGAAACATATGAGGGATTCGAGCTCTGCGTGGAGAATGCGGATAATCTGATGATTGCGGGCTCCGTTACGGATGAGGACGGGACCGTGTCGCTGAATTCGGAGATCTGCACGGATCCGAGATACGCGAATGTCATCAATTTCAGGAATTCCGACAACGTGACGGTCGTCGGAATGAAGATCGGACATACGGAGACAGGAGAGTGCTCCGGGGGTGTCCTGAATTTTACGAGCTGCGATGGCGTGAAACTTTCCGGCTGTGAACTGTACGGATGCGGAACGGTCGGGATCATAGCCAAAAACTGCGACAGACTCAAGGCGGTCGATCTGCTGGTGCACAGCTGCAGCATTGGGATGATCGAAATGACGGCATGCGACGATGCTTCCTTTGAACGGACATCCTTCCTGAATGTGTCGGGATTCAGCGGCATTCTTCTGGACTGCTGCAAGGGCGTTACCTTCAACGGGTGTGATTTCGCGTTCAACCAGATCACCACGCTGTTCAATCTCTTGGATTCGAAGAATATCGAAGTGAAGGATTCCCTGATCGCGTACAACAACGCTGACATGTCGCTGTGCTCCGAACCGCACGGCGCGGTCGGCGGCTGCATCGTATTTGAGGGCGGAGCGGTCACTGGATACTCGATGCCTTTCGGCTGCTATGAATCGGTGACGGTCGGGTAAGATCCGAACAGAGCAAAATCAATTAATAACCGGAGAGCAATGCGCTTGCTGCTCCGGTTTTTTGCTGCAGGTTTAGCCTATTTCGGAGAAGATGCAGGCAAAGATGATCAGGGCGGAGCCGATCAGGGCGGATGGGGTGATCGGTTCGTTCAGGAAAAAGATGGACAGCAGAACAGCGACAACAGGATCCGCATAAGCGAATATCGATACGGTCCGCGCGGGGATTTTCACGATGACGGCAAAATAACGGATGTACGCGAAAGCGGTCAGAACGATCCCCAAAGCCAGAAGGAGAAGGATATCCCTGCCTCCGAGCGAGAAGGAAGCGCTGCGGTTTGTAAGAAGGATATAGGGGGTCATCAGAATGGCTGCCATAGCAAGCTGGACCATGGTTCGTACGACCGGATCCCCTGCGGGATACTTCTTGTTCAGAAGAACGATCGCCGTGTAGGAAACAGCTCCGAGAAGAGCAAACAGAACGCCTCGGATGTCAACGGGTCCGCCGGATCCGTTCTGCAGCACGCCGGACACGAGTACCATTCCAAGGAAAGAGATACCTGCGCATACCGCATGCTTCACGGTGAAGCGCTCTTTCAGTATCAGCGGCGACACGAGAAAGACAAAGATCGGCGCCATATAGTAGCATACGGTGGCGGTAGCGACCGTCGTGTAGCGGTAGGCCTGGAACAGCCCGATCCAGTCTCCGGTCAGGCATGCGCCGGAGAGCAGCATGGGAAGAAGGACTCCTTTTATGGAAGAGAGCCGGAACTTCCGCGTAACAAGCAGATAGACCGCGATGAACAGAAAAGAGATCCACGCGCGCAGGCATGCGATGACCGGCGCGGGGAGCGGTATCGCCTTGACGACAGGTCCGAGACAGCCGAAAAGAGCCAGAATGAGGATATATTCAACTTTCAGGGACCAGACGCTTCTGTTTGCCATACAAACCTCCGGAGAATTCGCAACAATTCATTTTAATGCCCCTGCCATGCAAATGCAACACGATGATCCGGATGTTTTTTGAAACCGTAGGAAACCGTGCATTTTTTTGCTGAAACGAAAAAGGAGCCGGCGGTTTGGTCCGCGAGGCTCCGCTCAGGATCGGAATTATTGATCGGTATCCGATGATCAGAAATCGGAGGCGAGCTCGAAGAGCAGATCGAAGAGTTCTTCCCTGCGGTTTTTCATGATCTCATCGATGCCGGTATCGGTGACCTCCGCGGTCATGCCGGTGTCGTAGTTCGCAATGATTCCGATGGCAGCGTATTCCATGCCCAGATCGCGGCAGAGAGGTGCTTCCGGGACGAGAACCATGCCGGTCGTCTGGGCACCGAGCATGCGAATCATACGGATCTCTGCTGCCGTTTCAAAACGCGGTCCTTCCGTACAGGCGTAGACCGTCCTTCCGGCGTAGGGATACTGCCGCTTCAGGATCAGCTTTTCGATCCTGTCGCTGAGTTCGGGACTGAAGACGTCCTCCATGCCCGTATGACGCGAAGACCTGTGCTGCATGGAAAAGGACTGCGGCCTGGATTTTGTGAAATCCAGGAAATCGGAAACGAGACAGAAATTGCCGAGATGGAATGAATAGTCACAGGTTCCGACAGGTGTCAGTCCGATGACGTGCGTTACGCCCAGCTTGTGCAGGGCGTAGATGTTCGCACGGTAGTTGATCTGACCGGGATCGCGCGGGGTCAGCACGTCCTGACGCGACATGAACAGAAAATCTTTGCCATTTTCAAGCTTTGCAAAGAGAACAACAGCGTCTCCGTAGGGAGTGGTGACCGCTCTCTCACGGTATGGAATGGACAGGGTATCCACATTGGTTCCACCGATAATCGCCAGTTTCATACGCAGGATTGATTGCTGTCCGCTTTGAAAAACGGATAGTGACTCCTTTCACCGATTGATAAATACATCATACCACAACGGACCGGGAAAAGGCATCAGTATTTATGTATGCGGAGCCCTTTCGGAAGATGGTTCTTCATGATTCCGCCAACCGCCTTGCCGAATCCCATCGGATGCCCGTCACAGCAGACGGCGGTGAATCCTTTGAGGGATTTGCTGCATGGAAGGGTTTCTCCCATAAGGAAGCGGATCCGCTCATCCCTGTCCAGTTCGACTGAAGAACGGAAGCAGGATGCGGCATAGGCCATATACAGACAATGAGAGGGCATAAACCTTTCGTTTTTGATTTCCCCGGCGAATACGCCCGCGCGGAGCACGTGCAGAGGGAACCTGGGATCAGGAACGGCCTCTGGGAGGATATAAACGCGTCCGTCCGGAAGGACGCGGACAGAAGACCGTTCGGCAGGAATCGTGTTTTCGGACAGAAAAGCCAGAAACGGCTCCATGGATTTCCTGTCCGACCCGTTCGGAGAGCGGAAGAGAGACGGAACGGAACCGCTGTCTCCTCGGACAATCAGGGCTGCGAACTGACCCTCGCCGGTGCTGTCGAACGGATACAGGCGTTTCATGGAAGCAAGACGGAAATCCGGGTGTTCCGACAGAAAGCCTGATACGACCTTTTCGTTTTCATCTTCGGAAAATGTACAGGTGGAATAGACGAGACGGCCTCCGGGCTTTACGGTCTCAGCCGCGCTGTTCAGGATGGCGGACTGGCGTTCCGCGCATGCGAGCACATGTTCTTCAGACCAGTCCGAAACTGCCTGCGGGTCCTTCCGGAACATTCCCTCGCCGGAGCACGGAGCATCAACAAGCACCGCATCAAACTGTTTTTTCAGAAGAGGGCAGAGCCTGTCCGGACGCATGGAGGTGATGACGGCATTGCGTACGCCGAGACGTTCCAGCGTGCTGTCCAGAACGGCAGCGCGTTTCGGATTGATCTCATTTGCGAGAAGAACGCCATGGTTTCGCATCGCGGCGGCGAGCTGTCCCGATTTGCCCCCCGGAGCCGCGCAGAGGTCCAGAACGGTTTCGCCGGGCGAAACGTCCAGCAGGGACGCGGGGTATTGCGCGGATGCTTCCTGCATGTAGAAAAGCCCTGCAGCGTGAAGCGGATTGTTTCCCACCGCATAGTCTTCCGGGACAAGATAGCCCTCCGGAACGATGCCGTTCGGCCGGAGGTCCTGACCGCGGAGGAACGTTTCCGCGTCAGTCTTCAGCGTGTTGATCCGAAGCGATTTTTTCGGAGGCATCTCCATTGCCTGCAGATAGTCCGAAAATCCGTCCGGACCGAGCTGAAGCTTCATTCGTTTTAAAAACTGTTCGGGTAGTTTCATACCGGCATTCCTTTCTCACGCTCATTTCATGCTAACAAAAACATACGCGCCCCGCAAGAAGGAATGTGGTATGCTATATGCATGCGGTAAAAGGAGAACAATATGTCTGAAATCAAAGTGGACCCCTGTATTTATCATGAAGCCCCCGCTGACCTGGAAAAACGGAGCGAGGAGGAAAGGGAGACGTTCCTGTTCCTCGACAGGCTCGGTATTCCGTATGACAGAGCAGAGCACGAGCCTGCGATGACGATAGAAGCCTGTGAAGAGATCGACCGGCTGCTCGGCGTTTCCATGTGCAAGAATCTTTTTCTGTGCAACCGTCAGAAGACGTCGTTCTATCTGCTGATGATGCCGGGAAACAAGCCGTTTAAAACCAAGGATCTGTCCAGCCAGATCCAGTCCGCCAGGCTTTCCTTTGCGGATGAGACGTTTATGTGGGATTATCTCCATATCCGCCCGGGCTCCGTTTCCGTGCTGGGTCTCATCTTTGACCGGGAGAAGCATGTGAGACTCCTGATAGACGAGGATCTGCTTTCCGAGCCGTTTGTTGGATGCCATCCCTGCGTCAACACGGGAAGCCTGAAGATCCGGACGGAAGATCTTCTTGAACGGATCCTCCCGGAGATCGGCCACGTTTTTACCGCGGTGTCGCTTCCGGACGCGGAGAATGCCTGACCATTCCGGCGGAACCGTTGTTCATTATTACACATCACAAAAATGATCCCTTAATGGGATCATCTTTTTCGGTTTGAGATAAGCTATTTCAGTCTGTTCCGGAAATATGTGCGGAGCTGTTCGACCGTTTCGTCGAGCGCGTCCGGAACCGGCGCCGTGCCCTGCGCGAGGGTTCCTCTTCCGCCGCCTTTTCCCGATACTGCCGTATTGATGACGCGGCAGAGTTCCGATACGTCATTGGAACTGTCAGAAGAACAGGAGAGGACGTAATTCAGTCTGTCCTCCGTTTTTCCGAACAGAACGGTAAGCGCGTTTGGATTCCGGAGCGTCTTGGAAGCGAGTGATTTTAGCTTGTTCTGAGAAGCGGTCCCGACATTCTCGAGGATGAGCGTGGTCTTTCCGATCCTGACAGCCTTCTGAAGCAGTTCTTCCGCAAGATAGGCATTCAGTGATTCGGAAAGCTCTTTTTCCTTTTTGTGCAGGTCTTTCAGTTCATCCTGCAGCTTATCGATCGATTCCGTCAGATTTGTCCAGGAAGTGGAGAACCTGCGGCCTGCCGCGCTCAGGATTTTCCGCGCATGCTGTGTATAACGGAGCGCCCTGCCTCCGCAGAGGAGCGTTACGCGCATGCCGCCTTTATATGACATGGATTCCGTGATGAGAATGGATCCGATCTCCCCTGTATGGGAGACATGCGGCGCGCAGCAGGTGCAACAGTCCGCATTCTCGATGCTGACGATTCGGATCGGCGCATGGATGCCTTCCGCCTGTTTTCTGAGAGAGAGGCCTGCCTGTTTCATTTCCTCAAGCGTGTCGTACCGGACGGCGGTGACGGGAAGATCCATGCAGACATACTGATTCGCGAGAGCTTCCGCTTCGTACAGTTCCTCCTGCGTAAGCGGCTTGTCCAGATCGATCGTTGTGTATTCGGATGAAAGATGGAACCCGACGTTGTTGACGCCGAACAGTTTGTAGATGGAATAGGAAAGAAGATGCTCTCCCGTATGCTGCTGCATATGGTCGAATCTCCGTTCCCAGTTGAGCGTGACCGGATAGCACTGACCGACGGTCAGAGGACGGTCGACGTGATGAAGCAGTTCCCCGTTCACCTCGTCGCATCCGAGAATGGCGGCGTCTCCGATCGAGCCCGTATCGCAGGGCTGTCCGCCTGCGTTGTCAAATATGATCGTCCGGTCGAGCGTGACGTCGAAACCCTCTTCCGCGGCACGGCAGGATTCAACGGTTGCCGTGCACGCTTTCAGATGACTGTCCTCAAGATATAAACGATTTGTCATGGTCAGATACCTCCAGTTGCCTTCAGGATGCAGATGAACAGAAACATGGTAAATACGGCCAGCGTGCTTGTTGTCGCGATCAGTTCGCTGCTGAGCTGCTCATCTCCGTCCATCTCACAGGAAAACGCATACAGCACGGTGGCGCATGGACCGCCGAACAGGCAGAGCATGGTGACCATTCCGACGGGATCCAGACGGAGAAGTCTGCCGAGCAGAAGCATGACCGCCGGGATAAGCAGAAGCCGGAACAGGGAAATGACCGCGATCGTTTTCCGGTCATGCAGGAAAGCGGAAAGGTGGATCCTGCTTCCGATAATGATGAAGGAAAGCGGTGTGGCGATCGCGGCAAGGGAACTGACGGGCGAGAGGATCACGTCCGGAAGCGTGACGTCCGTCAGACAAAGGACAAGACCGGTCAGGCATCCGAGGATGATCGGATGAAGAATGATCCGCTTCACCGTCGGAAGGAAGGGGATCTTTCCGCCCCGGTTTAATTCCATTTGGATGACGCTGATCAGATTGAACAGCGGAGCGGAAATGGAGAGCGAGAGCATGAACGGCGCGAGTTGGATTGCGGGAAACAGCGCCTGTGCGATGGCAAGACCGAAGATGACGTCGTTTGCTCTGGAGAGGGATACGATGAGCGTCCCGCGCCTCGGAGGATCTGTTACAAACCTCGGTATGATCAGCATGCAGAGAAGAGAGACTCCGATGATGGAGAACAGAACGGTAAGCGCGAGTTTCGGGCTTGAGATCTGACTGAAATCACTCTCGTAAAGCTTTTTGATGCAGAGAGCGGGAACGGTGATATAGTAATTCAGCTTGTTCGCCTTGATCAATGTATCTTCCGCGACAAGACCCGATTTGCGGACAGCGAAGCCGATGAGCATAAGGATCATCAGCGGAACAACGACATTTGCAGATACGATAATAGACTCCATAACAAACACTCACCGGAAGCTTTGCGAAAATTATAACATAAACCTTTTCGCATATGGTATCATATAAGTAACAGAGGTCATTTCCCGATCTCTTCATCACAATTCGTTATACAGGAGCGTATCCTGGTTGTCGCGCGTGGAGATCTTCCACACTTTTATCATGAAAGGAGCCGTGTGCCTTGAAGAAAACGATTGTTGCTATGCTTCTTGCCGGCGGGCAGGGAAGCAGACTCGGTGTGCTTACATCGAATATGGCAAAGCCTGCCGTCCCGTTCGGAGGGAAATA
Organism: Clostridia bacterium; assembly: GCA_017394605.1. Next base: position 25,002 of record JAFPXU010000074.1, read on the forward strand.
TCGGATCATTGATTTTCCTCTTTCCAATTGCGTGAATTCCGGTATCGATACCGTCGGCGTGCTGACACAGTACCGGCCGCTGGCACTGAATTCCTATCTTGGAACCGGACAGTACTGGGATCTGGACCGACTGAACGGAGGCGTGTTCGTATTGCCTCCTTATATGACTGCGGACGACGGCAGATGGTATTCCGGAACAGCCAACGCGATTTATCAGAACAGGGAATTCGTAGATCAGTATGACCCTGATTATGTGCTCGTTCTTTCGGGAGACCATATTTATAAGATGGATTACAGCGCCATGCTGAAGTTCCACATCAAGATGAATGCCGCTGCGACTATCGCGGTGCTTCCCGTACCGATGGAAGAGGCGCACCGGTTTGGCATCATGAACACGGACGCGCACGACAGGATCACGTCCTTTGAGGAGAAGCCGAAAGAGCCGAAATCCAACAATGCCTCCATGGGCATCTATATCTTTAACTGGAAACTGCTCCGGGCATATATGGAGGAGGACGACCGCAATCCGGATTCTGAAAATGATTTTGGAAAGAACATTATTCCCGCCATGCTTGGGAACGGGGAGAAGATGTACGCCTATCCTTTTGAAGGGTACTGGAAGGACGTCGGAACCGTACAGAGCCTTTGGGAAGCGAACATGGATCTGATTGCGGATCCGCCGCTTCTGGAGCTCAATGACCCGTCCTGGCGTATCTACAGCAAAACGATGAGCCTTCCTGCCCATGTGGTCGGAAAGAACGCGGTGATCCAGGGCAGCCTTGTCACGGAGGGATCCGTGGTGAACGGGACGGTCAGGCACAGCGTCCTGTTCGGAGGCAGCACGGTGGAAGAGGGCGCCGTGGTGGAGGACTCCGTCGTATTCCCCGGTGCCGTGGTCAAGAAGGGGGCGAAGATCTCCAAGGCTATCATCGGGGAGAATTCCGTGATCGGTGAAAACTGCGTGATCGGCGGACCGCTCCGCGAAGGGGAAAAAGTAGATAACAAGCTGACAGGAGACATTACACTGATCGGCAATGATATTACCGTAAAGGACGGCGTTTATATGCCGCAGGGAGCCATTGCTTCCGTGAATGGAGGAGGGGCTGTATGAATAGAACAGCGTTTGGTTTGATTTATACCGGAGAGAACAATCCCAAGATGCGGGATCTGACCGCTTCCAGAGCAGTCGCGGCGCTTCCGTTCGGCGGCCGTTACAGATGCATCGACTTTATACTTTCCAATCTGGTGCATACGGGCATTTCGAGCGTCGGGCTCATCGCACAGAGGAACTACCATTCCCTGATGGATCATCTCGGGGCCGGAAAGGAATGGGACCTTCACAGGAAGAGGGAAGGTCTGTTTATCCTGCCGCCATTCCTGACAAAAGATACCACGGAGCCCTATCACGGATCCATCGACGCTTTTCACGGTTGCATGGGATACGTGAGACGGAGTCCGTGCCAGTATATCATCGTTTCCGGAAGCCATACGATATTCAACACGGACTTCACGGCTATGATGGAGCAGCATATCAATACCAGGGCGGATATCACCATCATGTATAATGAGGATCCGTTCTTTGATCCTGAAGATCAGAATAAGGATCTCAGACTGTATCTTGATGACGACGGACGCGTTACCAGCATGGAATACGATCCGTACAGGCCGGGCTCCAACAATCAGAGCTGCGATGTATTCATCATGGACAAGGCGCTGTTCGAGCATCTTATCAATGACGCGCACGCAAGAGGGGAAACGCATTTTATCCGCGATCTGCTGATGAAGAAGTGCTCCGCGCTTCGGATCTACGGCTGGCGCTATAACGGCGTCGTGAAGAGACTGAACTCGGTGGCGAGTTATTTCTCCGCCAACATGAGCCTGCTGGATCCTGCGATCCGGAACGATCTTTTCAATCCGAGGACGCCCATCTATACCAAGGTCAAGGACGAGGTATCCGCACGGTACGGCGCGGAAGCGAGCGTCACGAATTCCATGCTTGCGGACGGGTGCGAAGTATACGGCAGCGTGGAGAACTGCATTCTGTTCCGCGGCGTAACCGTTGGCAAGGGTTCCGTTGTGAAAGATTCCATTCTCCTGCAGGGAACGTCGATCGGAGAAAACGTGAGACTTGACCATGTGATCATGGATAAGGGCGTTACCGTCAGAGACGGCCGCGCGCTTACCGGTTATGACGGGTTCCCGATGGTGATCAGAAAGAACGCGACCGTCTGAGTTAGGAGGAAAATCCGTGAAGATCCTGTTCGCTGCAAGTGAATGCGTTCCCTTTATCAAAACCGGCGGTCTGGCGGACGTAGTCGGATCGCTTCCTGTGGAACTGGTCAAGAAGGGCGAGGACGCGCGTGTTGTGCTTCCGAAGTATTCCGTCATAGATTACAAATACATTTCAGCAATGGAGCACGTGTGCGATTTCCAGGTCCTGTTCGGGATGGAATCGAAGTACTGCGGAGTCGATATGTTGAAGCTCCGCGATGTTACCTATTATTTCATCGACAATCAGGACATGTACAACGTCAGTTCCATCTACGGGGACGGACTTGCGGAAGGATACCGCTTTACGTTTTTCTGCCGCGCGGTTCTGGAAATGATACGGCATATCGATTTTGTCCCGGATGTGCTTCATCTCAATGACTGGCAGACCGGTCTGGTTGCTCCCATGCTGAAGATCCAGTACCCCGGCGATGAAAAACTGTCCGGCATCAAGACGGTCTATTCCATCCACAACCTGAAATACCAGGGAATATTCAGCTGGGGGGACATCAACAGCAGGGCAGGTTTTGATAATTCGCTTTTCAGATCCGACGGTCTCGAGTTTTACGGCTGCCTCTCCTTCATGAAGGCGGGAATCGTGTTTTCCGACCATGTTTCGACGGTCAGCAGCAGCTATGCGGAAGAGATCAAATCCAGCTATTACGGAGAACGTATGGACGGACTGATCCGCGCGCGCGGCAGCGCGGTTTCCGGCATACTGAACGGCATCGACAAGGATTCCTATAATCCCGCGACGGACGAGTTCATCGCCGCGAATTACGATCAGTTCAACATGGCGGGGAAGAAGCTCTGTAAGAAAGCGCTCCAGGAGGAGATGGGACTTGAGGTCAGAGAGGATGTTCCGATCGTCAGCATTATCTCCAGAATGACGCCGCAGAAGGGATTCGACCTGATCGATCGGGTAATCGGGGATATCATGCGTACCGACCTTCAGTTTATATTCCTCGGAAGCGGCGACAAGCGCTACGTGGATCTGGCGAACTGGGCAGCCTGGCGCTATCACGGACAGGTAGGCACGTACATCGGAATGAATGAGCCGCTCGCACACCGGATCTATGCCGGAAGCGATATGTTCCTGATGCCGTCCCAGTTTGAGCCCTGCGGCCTTTCGCAGATGATCTCCCTGAGATACGGAACCGTTCCGAGTGTGCGCGAAACGGGAGGTTTGAAGGACAGCATCCAGCCATACAACAAGTATACGGATGAGGGGAACGGCTTTTCCTTCAGCAACTATAACGCGCATGAGATGCTGTTCACGATCGAGCGGGCGGCAAGGTATTATCATCATGATAAGGGAATGTGGCAGCGCTTGGTGCATCGCGGAATGAACTGCGATTTCGGATGGAATGTTTCCGCCAATCAGTATATTATGCTGTATCGGTCGCTGATCGGATGGCAGGAGCCTGTGCCGGCAGCACCGGAAAAGAAGAAAGCTCCCGCCCGCAAAAGAACATCAAAAAAAACCGAATAAAATGAGCATAATAAAACAAAGCGAAAAGGGTTCCAAACGGAATCCTTTTTTCGTTTGCTTCGTTGCCTGCGGAGTATTCAGGCAGACGGTAGCTTTCGAGTAAATCAGAAAAGAATAACCGAAGATCTAGCACGGGGAAAAGCCAGAAATGCGGAAAGATCTTTCGCTGCGGTCGAACATATCAAAAAAATACGGCCCCCTCAGAAAAGGGGACCGTATTGGTTCGGAGTCGGGATCAGAACGCGTCATGGATTACGTAGAAGTCGTAATCCGGATTGTTCTCATCATAGGAATCCTTGTCCAGTGTCGGAGAATACGTCGAAACAGTGATCGTTCCGGCTTCACCGTTCAGGGTTATGATCCGGAAGAATCCGAGGCCGTTCTCTTCGTCGTCCTGGTAGTTGTACATGACAGCATTGACATTGCGGTCTCCGTATTTCTTGGTCCAGCGGGCGGTGCCTTCGGCACTGCCGCACAGGACAAGCGCTACGTTTCCATTGGGAGCAACGAGCTTCTCTTCAATGAACTTACCGAACTCGGTCAACTTGCCGTCGTCCTTCTGGCTTGCAGGATCATGCTCGATGAAGTCGTTCATAACCAGGACCACCGAGTATTCCGGATACTTGTTGATCATGCTGTTGGCAGCATTCACCCATTTTTCCTGAAGTTCCTTTTCTTCCTCGGTAGCGGTCTGCGGATCGATCAGTTTCTCATATCCGATTCCGACAAACAGCAGCTGCTGCTCAGGGAACGGCTGGTACCAGATCTGGCCGTCGTTGTACTCGTTCTTCTTGCTGACCTCACAGAGCCTGTTCTTGCTGTAGGTCTTGTAATCAAGCTCATCGCCGCCGACTTCATTCTCGCCTGCGACATTGAGATACGGCAGCTGGTTCTTGCTTCTCTTCAGGTTGGCAAGCTCGCTCTTGATCAGCTTCCATGCAGCTTTTTCATTCCTGTCGAGGACTGCGTTGCCGGAGCCGACGATCGCAAGAGCGCCGAGTCTCGAGTTGTTCTCCTTGATCCAGGCGAAGATGTCTTTATATGCATCGTTCTTCTTGCCTTCCTTGGCAAGATCGGTGTCGGAGATGAAGTAGAAGGAGAAGCTTCCGAGCATTCCCAGCGGGACCTCTTCATCGAGGATGTTCTCGTCGAAAATGCGGAGCCTTCCATAGCTTGTGGTGATCTTATAGTTGCCGGCAATGGTGCCTGCGTTCAGACTGTAGGTGAACGCGTTTCTGCTGCTTCCGACTTCGGTCTGGGATCCCGTGATCGAGTAGGAAGCTCCTTCACCTGCAGCGAATCCCTGACCGCCGATCGTGATGTCTCTGCTCGGAACATTTCTGCGAAGCGGCGTGCCATCATAGCTCTTTGCTGCGGAGGCACTTCTCAGCGTAACCGTCCTCGGCGTGATTGTCAGTGTCCCAGGAATTTTGTCGGTAATTGTGTACTCTCCTGTTACGTCTTCATCGCCGCGCATGATTTTAAAAGGACCGACAGGATTGTTTCCGGTGGAAGTATCCGCCACGTTGGTGGCGCTTCCTATTGCTTCTGCTACGAGCACATCACCCGGGAGCAGGGCTCCTGTTGTCACCTTGACTATAGGATTCGTCAGAGGGGTGCCGTCGTATACTTTCGTGTCACTCGCCGCGGTGAGTGTGATCGCACCGGGCTTCACTTCACCGGTGATTGTCAGAGTGCCGGGAATTGTCTTGACGGTGTAGTAGTCCATCAGATCGTCCGTGATTTCTTCCTTGTTCACCGTGAAGGAGATCGTGGACTTGCCATCACGGGTGATTGCATAATCGTCACCGACGGGGTTTTCGGCCGTGCCCGGATCCTTGATGGTACCGGTGGCCTGCGCGGTCAGTTTGTCGTTTCCGCTCAGTTCGCCGTCCGTTACGGTTACTTCGGGATTGCTGTGCTCTTCGCCGTCATACGGCCATTCGCCGTCCGCACCGGTCAGCGTGAGATCTTCATAAATCTTCAGCACGCCTTCCTTCTCGGTGAACTTGTAATTGTGATGATCGAAGTGACCGCAACTGGTCAGCGGCTCGCCATCGCCTTCGTCAATTTCGTCTTCCGGCGGGTTTATCGGTGTGATTACTTCCCAGGCGGATTCATCAACACGTCTTTCCGAAGCGGACTCCTCTTTGAAGGACTTCGCCTGCTTTGCGGCTTTCTTCATTTCGTCCCCACCGCCGGGATCGATTTCTGCGTGCTCAAGAGCCCAGGTCATTACGCGAATGGGGTACGCGCCGACCCATTCGCCTTCATCCGTACCGGCCAGGTCACGGGAGATATCGTAACCAAAGTCCTTATCCTGGGACAGCTTCTCGCCCTGAATCAGGCCCTTGACCTTGACGGTCAGTTGGGGATCTGGGTCGCCGTAATCCTTCGTCTTATCCTCAGCGGTGAACGTAACTGGAGCCGGAGTGATCTGGAAGTAATAATTCGCAGGGGTGGCAGATGGGCTCGGCTGCGCGTCGTCCCATACGAAACGATAGCAATACGTATGCTTTGAGTCGAGCTCGTTCATATGCCAGTCGTAGTCCCACGAATATTCCATGTCGCCGTCCCAATAGTTGCAACTGTTCGTCAGGCTAACCGTAATGGGATAGAGGCCGACATTCTGACCGGAGAGCTCGGTTTCCTTTTCTCGGGAAAGCGTGATCAGAGCGCCCTTTTTATAACCGTGATAACCGCCACCGGTATTGATCCAAACTCCGTTCTGCTTTAGCAGCGTGTTAGCAGTAATACCATCAGGGTTAGACGGGACCACAAGCCAGTCGGATTTGGAACCATCGGGTTCGCCGTACTCTTTGTCGTCCGTCACGATGACCTCACGATTGCCAAGAGTCGCAGTGTGATCGTTTCTAAGCCGCAGTTTAATAACGCGCTGGTTGATCTTAAGCTCCGATTGTGTGGTATCGATCGTAATCTTGAACAAGCCTGTGACATTTGTTCCGTCCGCAGCATCAGTCACTTTAGCGGAAATCACCTTGCTATATGCGACATTGGGCGTTCCGCCATGCGTTACCGTAGCGATGCTTACTCTTGGGCTTTCGAAGGTAATCACCAGCTTATACTGCTTCTCTCCTATGGTCATATCCATGGTTCCGATATACCGATAGGTGTAACTCCCTTCTGCTACTACCGTCATCTCGCCCAATGTTACTTCTGTTTCGCCGGCATCCACTTCCGCCACGGGAAGGATCTGATGCGGCTGCCCGTCATAGGTGAGCGTCTGGTTCGGCCCCATTTTCACTTCGATAGAGACAATGTCTTCCGGTGCCGGCAGAACCTCGGCATAGCCGTCCACATAGGTGAATTTAACGTCCCAGTTCGTGCGGGATGCATCCATGACGAATTGGATGGTGTCTCCCAAACCAATGTATTTTCTTTCGACAGCGGGTCCTGCGGTCACAGACGGGATTCGCCACGGCGTGTACCAGCCGGAAGGGTCAAAGCCCCTGGTGTCGCTGCTGACCGGATTAGTGAATTTTTTGCCTAGGAATCCGTACCAACTTCCGTTTAACGTCTCCTCAAGCGTGTATCCCGTTGCTGTTGCGGTATTGCCATCGATTGCGTATGCCTGCGCGATGGTTCCGGTGACCGTAATCTCCAGCTGTCTGGGGATAATGGAAACCTGTTTTGGGTTCAGGCGGACGTCGAACAGCGCAGTCACATCCGTTCCGTCTGCGTTCCGGACCTTAATCTGCGATTCGGGATTCACTTCAACATTGTACTGACCGACATCCGAAATGTATGTAACATTAGTACTGCCATTTTTCGTATAGATATATTTGAGACTCTTTGTATCGACGGTGAAGCCTTCCACGTACTGGCCGCCGTTGTCTTTCACATCGACCGTAACACTGCTGGCCCTGAAAGTCTTATTCATATACTGGATCTCGTCAAGCTCCTCGAATCCTTCCACCACCGGTGTCAGCTCAGCTGTATAGTAGGAGGCATTCTCAACGATCTGCAGGTGTCCGTCCGTTACGCTGTAGGTGATGTCGTAATTGGAATCTTTGCAGCGGAACCAGTTCTCTTGAATCCCCATGTAATAGTCTCCGGGATTTGTGCCTTCCGCCACAAATTCGACGCCTTCTTTGAGGTCGGTGAAAGTCATGTAATCCATGGGGTACCCGAAGTCTTTGCCCTCAAGAACTGGGTCGGGTACAATCTCCGTGCTGATTCCTTCGACTTTCTGCGCGGTTCCCTCTAAGTACGGGACGATTGCGCTTTCGCCCGTGATATTCACAGTCAGAGGAAGCGGCTTTATGGTGAGATTAGCGGGCACGAATACGACCGAATAGGGGAGGACTTGCGTCTGGCCGAGCTTCGAATACAATTCGCCGGAGATCCGGTAGGTTCCAACCGGAGGGTACCGATCATCCAAAACGTTTCCGGCCAAATCTGTGAATAGAATTCTGACATTCGGTTCGACTTCGCCTTCCGGCAGTCCCTCCAGATGATAGGGTTTATTAGTCCCAAAGAACTCTTCGTAGTAGAGCTCCGTGTCGTGGAATACCACTTTCACTTCGGCATCCGAAGCCTCATCGACAATCTTAAGCTGGATACTATTATCGAAAATGAAGCTGACATCCAAGTTGGGGTTGACAGCGCTCACATGATACTTCCAGTTGTTGTTCATGTAGGAGCCTTCTTCTGTTCCCGTAATGCTGAACTCCGAACGGATGTAAAGATCATCTTCACTGAAATCGAAGGGCACGGTGCCGAGCACCTCTGCACTCACCGTGAAGGGTGGGGCCTCCTGCTTAACGCCGTCCAAATAGGCTTTTCCGTCCTCCTTGACGGTCAGCGTATGTTCTTCGCCGGTATATACCGCGGAGAACACATTGCCCATGAGGGTGACTCTGATTTGGGGAGAAACAATCTCCAGCTTCGCCTCATCAGGTTCGCCGAAAGAAGCTTTAATGTCGATGTTTTTATCAGGGTAGGTGAAACCCTCCGGTTTGAATCCCTTGGTGTAGACGCCCGGATCCGTTCCGGAGATCGTTTTCCCGCCTTTGTACTCGATGTCTTCCGCATTGATGGAGATGCCATCGGGAGCACTGATTCCCGTAATCTGATATGCGGGCTTTTCAATCACTTCCCCGGTGTATCCTTCCTCATATTCGAGACCGACGACTACGATGGAGACTTCGACGGGATCGATGATCAGCGCGAGATCCTCGCGAATAACGAACGTAACCTCGTATTCGGGATCCAGATTTTCGAAATCGTCCGCAGAAAGCTCAATATAGTATTCACCTGCATCGGTTTCTGTCAGGGACAGCGCTTTTTCTCCTTTGTACCGGACATTCGCCGTATTATACGTATGACTCTTGGTTTCGGCCTCAAACCCTTCTACCGTATGGGGCTGTCCGTCATACATAAATTCGCCGTAGCCACCGTAGATGTCCACGATAACCACGTTCTCCCCGTAGACGGTAAGGGTGCCGAGATTTGCCTCGACTGTATAGTTGCCCGGGAGCGTGCCATCACCCCAGACAATCTCGAAGGTGTTGTCAGCGGTTCCGGGGGTACTGAGAGGCTGTGCCCCGGTGCATTTGATTTCAACGATCTCGTCTTTTCCCTGGAGACCAGAATAGGTGGCATCATCACAGGAGAGATACTCGTCGGAAGACGGATCCGCTGTTTCCTCAGCGCTTTCGGTCGTAACGGTCAGGGTGGCAGGCAGAATCCAGAATTCACCCTGCGAAACTTCGTAAGTGACGGTGAAATTGCTGTTTTTATTCCAGCCGCCCGGTTTAGAGAAGCCCGTCGGATAGAAAGTAACATCTCCGTTTTCATCACGTTTGACGTTCTTTTCCATCCATGCTTTCGACATGATCACAGTGTCTTTGAGATCATACAGTTCTGACGGATCGGACGTAATCTCCAGATCATAGCCCGGAGTATGATGATATTCTCCATCATACGTAATCGTTTGGCTTCTGCCTGTGACGGAAACTGTCACGGCGACCTTATTGATGGTCAGTTTTCCCTGCGTGACTTTGTAAGACACGTGGTAATGCTTCGGATCATCATTGCACTGATCATCTTTTAAGTCCTGTGGTCCGGTCAGATATGTTCCGGCATTAATGGGCGCTTTTTCCGAAACTTCATTAAGGAAAGCGATAATGCGATCTTTTAAGGCCGCGGTATCGAAATCTGGATCGTCGCATGAAATATCAAATTCAGTCGCTACTTCATGGGGCTGCCCGTCATAATCGATGCTCCATGTTTTTCCTTTGATCGTTACCGTGACATCCTTAGGCTCATCTTTGGTATCATAGGAATCCTTGACTAAATCATTGGAAAGGATTGCGCCGTCGGGTTTGATCAGCTCGTCGTCCTTCTTTCCGTCTTCGGGATTCTGCCCTTCGCCGTCAGCTGCTGCGGGAGCGGGATTCTGTCCTTCGCCGTCAGCTGCTGCGGGATTCTGTCCTTCGTCATCGGACGCAGCCGGAGCAGGATTCTGTCCTTCGCCGTCGGCTGCTGCGGGAGCGGGATTCTGCCCGCCATCGGTCTGCGATGCGGGTGCGGCTTTTTGCCCGTCGTCATCGGAAGGTTCCGAAGCGGGAACGGATTCCGTATCGGCGGAGGAAGGATCTATAACGATATCCGCTTCCACGGTAAGATCGCGGCTGACCACAGTAGAGGAGGTAAAGCGGATGTCCTTGCCTTTTTCCTTATAGAACCAGCCCTTAAATACGTGCGACTCCTCCTGGAGTGTCACGTGAGGAAGGCTGGAAATGGTTCCACCTTTCTGTACGGTCTTTCGGTCGATGGTTTTACCGTACGCGACGAACTTGACCGTATAAGTGACAGGCTCGTCCTTGGCGCTCGATCCATCCGAGGATTCCTCTTCGGTGGCTTTCTCACCGTTTGTTTCGCCTGTGGCTGCTTCAACGGTGGATTTTTCGCCGTTCGTCACGCTTGAGGTTTCTTCACCAGCGGACTTTTCGCTGTTCGTTTCGCCTGAGGCTTTGTCAGCCGCTGGCTTCTCAGTGTTTGATTCGGTTCCTGTGCTCGCAGACATCTCCGCCGGCTGTTCGGATGCAGATGTTCCGTCATCTGCAAGAGCGGAAACAGGGAGGAGAGTGAGAAGCATCAGAAGACTGAGGAACAATGATACAACTCTTTTTGTCATGTGCTTTTTTCCTTTCTTTCACATTTTTTGTGCATATTTATAAATGTATCTTTGAATCCGATCCCGGGACTGTTCCGTCTGCCAGGCAGATGTGGAGAGACTTCTCCGTGGAAAACTGATTAACGGGGGAGGAATTCGTTACCTTAAATCAGAGAAATATACTGTAAAAAACCAGGGAAAGACAACAAATTCTTAATGGATTATATATAATCAAAAACTTTTCAGTTCCAAAATCCTTAAACCAATTTATTTTACTAATAATTAACGAAACAATCAATAGCTTCAGCTCATTTTTTGCCTGCAATTCGTTGCTCGCATGGATTTTTTTGAAATCAGATCAATTCAATAGGCTTTCTTCTGATAACCGGTAAAAGATGACCGTGAATAGGGGGATTATTCACGTTTTTTCCAGCTTCTGCTGTTCTGCATAATCTTGCATACGGCAGGAACTTCACGCCCCTGCTGGAGACTCCTTCCGGTGATACATCCCACTTGATGCTTCTTGTGTTAACCGCGGGAATCTGACATTGATTCAAAAAAAGAGCCGTCCGGAAAATATCGGAACGGCTCAGATCTTATCACAAATCGTGAGGATTATTTATTTCGAAGGAAAGCGGGGACATCCAGTTTGTTTTTCGGGCGTTCCTGGAAGTTCTGCGGAAGATCTTCCTCGGTGAACGCGGGATCGCGGGGCTGTGCCGGAGCTTCCGGACTCAGATCCTCAACGACGGGGGACTGTACGGGCTGGCTTCCGCTGTAAGCGGGAGCTGCGCTGCC
>JAFPXU010000075.1 GCA_017394605.1 Clostridia bacterium
GGAACGCCGTTCTGCATTACGATTGACTTCGATACGGAACAGGACGGCTGCGTCACAGTCCGTGACCGCGATACGATGCAGCAGGTCAGGATTCCGATTGAAGAACTCGATGCTTATATTGGAGAGAAAATAGACTTCTGAGGAGTAAAGCTCCCGCTCCCGGAGGGACGGGAGCTTCTTATTTACTGTAGCTATGGGCGAAATACTGGAACTGCTGCTCGACGCGCTGCTGGACTGTCTGAAGGCGCTCCCGTTTCTGCTTGTTACATTCTTCCTGATGGAGTACATTGAGCACAGAGCGGCAGCTAAATTTATCAATACGGTGAGAGGCGCCGGACGATTCGGTCCGGCACTTGGCGCGCTGCTCGGCTGCGTCCCGCAGTGCGGCTTTTCCGCCGCGTGCGCGGGTCTGTACGGCGGCGGACTGGTGTCGGCGGGAACGCTGACCGCGGTTTTTCTCGCAACGTCCGATGAGGCGATCCCCGTGCTCCTGACGGATCCTTCCGGCTGGCATGAGATCCTGAAACTGATCCTTGTGAAAGTCGTTATCGCGATGGCGGCAGGCTTCCTGCTGGACGCTGTCTGGAGCCTCCAGAAGCAGCGTCTTGCGTATGAAGGATCCAAACAGCCCCACGTCTGCAAGAGCGACAGCAAGTTTTCCAACATTCTGATCGCGACGCTGAAAAGAACGCTAGAGATATTTGCCTATCTGTTTCTCTTTACCGTGCTGATCTCGTTGGCGATTCATTTCATCGGGGAGGAAAGGCTGGGAGAGATCCTCCTGCCCGGACCGTTCCAGCCACTTCTGGCGGCCGTGATCGGCCTGATCCCGAACTGCGCCGCGTCCGTGCTGATCACCAGACTGTACATGCAGGACATCATAACGTTCGGGGCGGCTGTCGCCGGGCTCTGTTCATCCGCCGGCATGGGCATGCTGGTTCTACTCCGCGGAAAGCGGAAAGGAAGACATAAAGCAGTCGTGATCGGTACGACTTTTATTATAGCCGCCTTGAGTGGCATGCTGCTGCAGCTAGTCGCCTGATTGCTCGAGGGGGATACAGATACTTTGAAACTGACAGGATCGGTTGAAAGCATCATATATCGGAACGCGGAGAACGGATATACCGTTCTGGAGTTCCTGTCGGATGATATGGAGCGTTTCACCGCGGTCGGCCCGCTTGCTCTTTGCAACAAAGGCGAAAGGGTGATCCTGAACGGCAGTTTTGTCAGCCATCCCCGCTACGGGAAACAGTTCAAAGCCGACAGCTGCGAAGTGTTGGCTCCCGCCACATTGTCCGGAATAGAAGCGTACCTGGGCAGCGGGATGATCAGAGGGATCGGGGAGGTCACCGCAAGGGCGATCGTGCGGCGGTTCGGCATGGATACGCTGGAGATCATGGACAACGAACCGGATCGTTTGCTGGAAGTCAGCGGAATCGGACCGAAGCGTCTTGGAATGATCCTCCCGTCCTACCGGGAGAACCGTGAGCTCCGCCAGATTCTGCTGGCGCTGGAACCGTTCGGCGTAACCATCGGACAGGCGTTGAAACTGTACCGCATCTACGGCAGTCTGTGCCTGGCGAAAGTCGAAGAGAATCCGTACCAGATGATTGAGGACGTGGACGGGATCGGGTTTGTCACGGCGGACCGGATCGCCCAGAACGTTCCGGGCTTTTCTGCGGATTCCAGAGCGAGGATCTGCGCGGGAATCTACTACGCGCTGAACGAGGCACGGAACGAATACGGGCACACTTGCCTTCCGCGCGATATCCTTCTTGAGACTGCACAGTCAATGCTCGGTGTGGATGAGGTGCCGGTTTCTGATGCGCTGGATTCCATGATCTCGAGGGGAGAGCTGGTTTCCTGTCTGGTGGAAGACGCGGAAACGGTCTTTCTGCCCTGGCTTTTCCGTGCGGAAACAGGTATCGCGGAGCGGCTTTCCGCTCTGATGGAAAAACCGGTCTATAATCCGTTCCTTGAGATGGCGGCAGAACAGGCGAGGATGCCGTTTGAACTCGCTCAGCAGCAGAAGGAAGCGGTGCATGCTGCGATGGAAGAAGGGCTGCTGATCATAACGGGCGGACCCGGAACCGGTAAGACGACCATCATCCGGTGCATAACCGCTGCCCTCTATGAGATGCAGATGGATTTCGTTCTCTGCGCCCCGACGGGAAGAGCGGCGAAGCGCATGTCCGAAGCGACCGGATTTGAAGCGAAAACGATCCACAGGCTTCTCGAGTACATTCCGGGCGAGGGGTTCTCCAGAAACGAGGAGAATCCGATTCTGACGGATATGATCATCGTGGACGAGGTGTCCATGGTGGACGTGCCCTTGATGCACGCGCTTCTGAAAGCGACCGCGCCCGGCACCAGGATGCTGCTTGTCGGCGATGCGGATCAGCTTCCGCCTGTAGGCTGCGGAGATGTCCTGCGGAACGTGATCGACAGCGGGACGGTGCGTACGGTCCGGCTGACGGAGATATTCCGGCAGAAACAGGAAAGCTATATCATAACAAACGCTTACCGGATCAACCGGGGAGAGATGCCGTTTCTGGATCATCCCGAATCGGATTTCCGGTTCGAACCCGTGGAATCGCCCGATACGGTGCTTGACAGGGTCGTAACCATGTGTAGAAACGCGCGGAAGGATCTTGACGATACTGCGTCCCTTCTTGAACTTCAGGTGCTCGTTCCCATGAAGAAGGGAACGCTCGGTGTCCGGAACATGAACAAAGCGCTTCAGGACGCGCTCAATCCGAGATCCATCGGCAAACGGGAGCAGATGTTCGGCGAGACCGTGTTCCGGGAAGGCGACAAGGTCATGCAGATGAAGAACGACTATAAAGTTCCCTGGACGAGACAGGAGCCGGACGGACGCATGACGGAAGGGACGGGCGCGTTCAACGGGGATCTCGGCACGATCCACGCGGTGGAGTCAAACGCAAGGCGGATCACAGTGCTTTTCGACGACGGCAGAGTGGCCGAATATGATTACGACATGGCGGATTCGCTGGATCTTGCGTACTGCATCTCGATCCATAAAAGCCAGGGAAGCGAGTTTTATAACGTGATCCTTCCGCTGTGCGGGGGGACGCCGCTTCTTCTGACGCGCAATCTTTTATATACGGCGGTCACAAGGGCGAAAAAGCAGGTCTGGTGCATAGGAAGGGCGGAAACTATCCGCCAGATGGTACAGAACAACCGGTCGACCAGACGGTATACATCTTTGAAACAGTGCCTTCTTGAGGCAAATTATATTTGGAGAGGAAACTGAAACATGCATTACCTTTTGAAAATTGACGGTATGGGCTGTAAACGCTGCGTGCAGCGCGTGAACGACGCGCTTGCTGCCGCGGGCGCGGAAGAGCTGAACGTGGAGATCGGAAAAGCGGAAGCGGTGTTTGAAGGAACGGCGGAGACGCTGAAAAAAGCGGTGGAAGACGCCGGATACGACGTGCTTTCGGTAGAGGAGATCTGAAGGATGTTCGGGAGTGGCCGGATCGTTGTCGGTATGTCCGGCGGCGTGGACAGCACAGTGGCTGCCTATCTGCTGAAACAGCAGGGGTATGACATTGCGGGCGTGTTCATGAAAAACTGGGAAGAGGAAGACGAGAGCGGCGCGTGTACGGCAGCTGAGGATTTTGCCGACGTCCGGAGCGTTTCGGACACGATGGGAATACCTTATTATTCGGTGAATTTCGCGCAGGAGTACCGCGACCGTGTTTTCTCCTACTTTCTAGAGGAATACCGGCGGGGACGCACCCCGAATCCGGACGTGCTCTGCAACTGTGAGATCAAGTTCCGCGCGTTTCTTGATTTTGCGATCAAGACCGGCGCGGACGCGCTCGCGACCGGACATTACGCGAGACTATCGAAGTCCGGGGGAGACGTGAAACTTCTTCGGGCGGCGGACACAGCAAAGGATCAGACATACTTTCTTGCGGGGCTGACGGGAGAACAGCTGAAAAAAGCGATGTTCCCTATTGGAGATCTCGTGAAGGGGGAAGTCAGGCGTATCGCGCTCGAACAGGGCTTTTCCAACGCAAAGAAAAAGGACAGCACCGGCGTGTGCTTCATCGGGGAACGGAATTTTAAGAAGTTCCTGATGCAGTACCTGCCCGCCCAGCCCGGAGATATCGTAACGGAAAAGGGAAAGGTGATCGGCCGTCATGACGGCCTCATGTATTACACGCTCGGCCAGCGCAGGGGATTGGGAATCGGAGGTCAGCAGGACGGAACGGGCGAGAGCTTTTTCGTGATAGGAAAGGATCTGTCCCGCAACCTTCTGATCGTACAGCAGGGGGAGCACGAAGAGCTGTTCTCACTGTCTCTGGATGCGGACAAGCTGAGTTTTATCTCCGGAGCCGCGCCTGCCGGGACGTTCCGGTGTACAGCAAAGTTCCGCTACCGTCAGCCGGACAGACCGGTAACGGTGCGGATGGAGGGAGAAGGGGCTCACGTCGTCTTCTCCGCGCCGGAGCGCGCTGTGACGCCCGGTCAGTGGGTCGTTCTGTATCAGGACGATGTCTGCCTCGGCGGCGGACCGATAGACCGTACGGAACCTTTGAAAAAGATTTCGGTTTAAAATGATGTCGCTGAAACTGAAGCCCAGACTGAGAATGGCCGCCTCGCTGATCGAGGAAGGCCCCGTACCGTCTCTGATAGCGGATATCGGAAGCGATCACGGCCGGCTGATCTGCTGGCTCCTGCACCGCTATCCAGACGTAAAAGGCATCGCCACGGATATCAGCCGTCCATCCTTGATGAAGGCGGAACAACTGGCGGAGCAGGAAGGACTGTCGGAGCGGATAACGTGCCTGTGCGGGGACGGACTGGAGCCCCTGCGCGGCGTGAAACCTGATATTCTCCTGATCTGCGGTATGGGCGGAGAGCTGATCCGGGACATACTGGCTTCAGCGGAGGAACCTTTGGGCGGCGCGAGAACTGCCGTTCTTCAGCCGATGTCCGGGACGGAAGAACTCCGGGAATACCTGTTTTCAAACGGATACCAGGTGGTCTCTGACCGTATCGTAAAGGAAGGCGGACGGTACTATCAGGTGTTTTCCGTCAAAAAGGACGGAACGCCGGATATCCTGCCGGACGGTTTTCCAAAGGGATTGTTTTCCATTGGTTACCGTTCCTATGCGGACCGGGATCCGCTGTATCGGGAATATCTGATGTTCCTGATATCCCGCCTGGACCGGCGCCTGGAGGAGGCGGCAGGATCCGGAGGAGAAAATAGGCTCCGTGAGCAGCGGGAACTGCTGGAATCCGCCGATTTCGGAGACCGGAAACAAATCGGAAAGGGAAACGGTATCGATTTACACGGGTACCGGGATGATGTATAATAAAATTTAGCCTTTTTGTGCGCGTTGCCGAAAGGGCAAGCTATGAGGGGAGAGAACGGCATGAGCAAACTGGATACATTGCTGCTCTATCAGCAGACGGAACAGAAAAAGCAGGACTTGGAGCAGACGCTCCGGTCTACGCCTGCAAGGCAGAAATACAACCGTCTCTATACGCAGTTAAAGAATCAGCAGGTCACGAATCAGAAACTCAGCGATGATATCGCGGAAAAGTCCGCGAGGCTTGCGAAATATAAGGAACTGATCGGGAAGCTCAAGGACAGAATCGATCTGGAATCCGGCGAACTGGAAACGATTAAAAACGACGAGGAAAGCACCGGAGAGGAAATGACAGAACTCCGCAAGGATATCGAGAAGCTTTCCAAGGAGATCGCGCAGGTGGTTCGTGAAGTGAAACGCATCCAGGCCGAGGTCGAAAAGACCAAGGACGAGTACCAGAAGACGAACCTGGTCGCAAGGAACGCGAAAAAGGAATTCGATCAGATCCGTCTCACGGTCGAAAAGGAAAGGGCGGACAGCGCGGACGCCATCAAGGCGATCGATGCCGAGCTGGCGGAGATCGAGAAGGGAATCGATCCTGAGCTGTTCAAAAAATACAAGAAGGGGAGACAGCATTACGCCGTGCCTGTCGTGCCGGTCATCGGCGGGAAGTGCAGCGGATGCAATATGTCCCTTCCGATGGTCATGCTGAAGAAACTCAATTCGAGAGACGCTGTGCTCGAGTGCGAGAACTGCGGAAGAATACTGTACAGCAACGACCTGTAAAGAACACAATTATATAGTTTTTGCGAGTAAGACAGACGGCTGCCCCTCATGACCACATGCGGGGAGGAAAGTCCGAGCACCGCAGGGCAGGGTGCCGGGTAACACCCGGTGGAGGCGACTCCAAGGAAAGTGCAACAGAGAGATACCGCCTGCCGTTTGGCAGGTAAGGATGGAAAGGCGAGGTAAGAGCTCAC
>JAFPXU010000076.1 GCA_017394605.1 Clostridia bacterium
AAGCGGAAGCGCAGGTCGTCGACGCGACGGGAGAAGTCGCCGAGGAAGCCGCTGAGATCGCGGAGGAAGCCGCTGAGAAGACCGCGGAAGCCGCGGAGGAAGTCGCCGAGGCTGTCCAGGAAGAGATCATCAACAAATAAGCACTGTCAATGACACGACCCGTTTGCCGAAGCGTTCAAAGGCTTCGACGGCGGGTTTTTTATTATCGGAAATGGATCAGACGGAAAAAGAGTTCAGAATGAAATATACGGCCGTCTTTCTCGTAACGGCTGTGATCGCGGCGGTGACGGTGTTCCGCCTGCGGGAAAGAATGGATCCGTCCCTGCGCGGACAGGCGGTCCTTTCGATCCTGTTTATCTTCCAGATCTTCACGATCATTCTGCTTTCAGCCGCGCTGAAACGGAACCTCAGAAGGGATTTCTATTCGTTCGGAAACATCATGGTGATCGGTGCGATCCTGTTTGAGACCGTGCTGACGCTGTTTCTGCTCAGCTATTTCCTTTCCTGCATCGGAAATCCGGATCAGCTCGGTCTCCGTGCCGTATTTGACCGGATGATCTCCTTTCCGCTGCTGTTTTCGCGGTACGCCCTCGCGTTTCTCGGGCTGGTCTGCCTGCTCGTCTCCGTCAGCAACGTATCCCTGATCCGGCATGAGGGGTTCCGTCTGAAGAATCTCAACGGCGTGATACTTTCCGTGCTTTATATCGGCGGATCGTTCCTCCTGTACGCGGTGTCGGATCTTATCTACCGCAAGGTGATCGTGCCGAACGGGCTTTCGGGAAACACGTGGGCGGAAGGGGTCTATCTTGCTGTGACGCTGTTTCTGATGCTGTTCCTCTGCTATTACGAGTGCGTCGCGGTCGGAACGGGAATACTCGGCTTTGCAGCCGCCAGGAAGAAGCCTGCCTACGACAAGGACTATATCATCATCCTGGGATGCCTCATCAGCAGGGAGGGAGGACTCCTTCCGCTTTTGAAGGGCAGGGTGAACCGCGCGATTCGGTATGCGTGGGATCAGGAGATCGCCACGGGCAAGAAGCTGATCTACGTTCCGTCCGGCGGGCAGGGCAAAAACGAGATCATGAGCGAAGGGTCCGCGATGGAGTTCTATCTGCTGACGCACGGCGCCGAGCAGGACGAGGTGATCGCCGAGAAGGAGTCCGCGAACACCTGGGAGAACATGGTCTTCTCCAAGAGGATCATCGACAGGGAGAAACCGGACGCGAAAGTCGCGTTCGCGACCACCAACTTCCATGTACTTCGGAGCGGGATCCTCGCGAGAAAGGCGGGACTGGACGCCGAGGGGATCGCGAGCCGGACGAAGTGGTACTTCTGGCCGAACGGATTCGTGCGCGAATTCTTCGGGATCATGGCCATGAACAGGATGGCGCACTTGAAGGTCGGGCTGGTCCTGTTCCTGTGCAGCGTTGCCGCAGGGATCATTTTTGCGATCTCCGGATAACGGGGACGCCGTTTCGAAGAAAAGTTATATATTTTTCTTTCATTTTAGAGTAGAATATAGATTAAGCGGTGGAGGATTGTCCGCCGCGGATCATGCAATCATATTTCAATAAAATACAGCAATGGAGGTCGAGCAAAATGACAGAAGGAAACAACATCGTACTGACACTGGAGCCGGAGATGGATCCCCCTGTTCTGGAGGAAACGACACCCGCCCAGGTAACCGCCGCGCTGACCGAAGAGATCAAAAGCGTCGTTTCCGCGACGGAAGGCTCCTATCTCGGCGACGTCAACCTGACCGATGACGAGAAGAAGACGGTGGACGAATTTTCGCAGAAGATCGACCTGAGCAACACGAACATCGTTCTTCAGTACGGTGTCGCCTGCCAGAAGAAGATGTCGGATTTCGCGGACACCGCGCTGGACAACGTGCGCACGAAGGACCTCGGTCAGGTCGGCGACATGATCGCGGGACTGGTTACCCAACTGAAGGAGTTCGACCTCGACGAGGAACCGAAGGGCCTGTTCGGCTGGCTGAAGAAGAAAAAATCTGACGTCAGCACGTTCAACGCCAAGTACGCAACCGCGGAAGCGAACGTGAACGCGGTCGTCACCAAGCTGGAAGACCAGCAGAACGTGCTTCTCAAGGATGTTGTCATGCTCGATACGATGTACGGCAACAACGTCACCTACTTCAAGGAACTGACCATGTACATCCTCGCCGGAAAGAAAAAGCTGGAAGAGGAGCAGAAGGGCAGACTGGTGGAGCTGCAGAACAAGGCGAAGGAGAGCGGACTCGCGGAGGACGCGCAGAAGGCGAACGACTTCGCCGCGCAGTGCGACCGCTTTGACAAGAAGCTGCATGACCTTGAACTGACGAGAACGATCAGCATCCAGATGGCGCCCCAGATCCGCCTGATCCAGAACAACGACATCCTGATGAGCGAGAAGATCACCTCCATCGTGAACAACACGATCCCGCTCTGGAAGAACCAGATGGTCCTCGC
>JAFPXU010000077.1 GCA_017394605.1 Clostridia bacterium
CAGGCGTTCCGAGAGCCCCGTCCACAAAATCGTTCTGCATATCCACCACGACAAGAATCCGTTTCACGGCTTTCCTCCTTTTTCGGCGTCCCGGATCCGGTCAGATCTTCCTGACGACTTTCTGAAAGCGGTCCGCCGGAATCCCGAGGTCTTCTTCATACACGAAGAAAATACCGGTCACCCTGCCTTCCTTCTCTCCGCTTCCGTATATCACGGCGACACGGTCGCCCTCTTTCACGCGCAGCGCGCCGCAGAAGCAGTCGCAGGCTTCCCCTCCGTTCTCAGGCACGACGGTCGCGAACTGAAGCGGATTTCCTTTCCGTTCCGCGGGGGAGCCGTTTCCGTAAAAGCGGAATCCGCTGCAGCGGAAGGACAGCACTTCCTTCCCGAGACAGAAAAAACTCACCTGACGCGTATGCGCGTCATACCTTACGCCGTCGGCTGTGAACTTCCTGCCGCGCGGCATTTCCTCCACTTCCACGGCAGTCATTTCCGTTTTGGACACCAGTTCGCAGTAATCGAGTGCAGGGACCGTCAGAAGGAAGCGGTCCGGTTCTCCGAGCGGTGTATTCGGGATGCGTTCCGCCCGGATCCTGTACTGGTGAAGTCCCAGCGGGGTGACTCTGAGTTCTGCCCGGTGTCCGCCGGAAAGCAGCTGCCCGATCTGGTCAGGAGATTCCGTCGCGGTATATTCCGAGAAGAAATCCCTGGGCAGTTTCTTCCTGATCTCGCTCCGCGCGCGAAGCGCGCCGAGAAGCACCTTCGTGTTGCCGAAGAAATCGTCCTGCTGAGCGCGCAGTCTTGCGTATTTCACCGCTTCCAGCGCGAACCTGTAAGCCGCCTCGGCGTCCGGGAAGGTGTCGATCCCGTCCTTATAGACAAGGCACATCCTCAGAGCGGCATCCGCGAGATTTGCTGTTTCCCCCGTGCGTTCCAGGCCTTCCAGACAGTCGGAATAGACGCGGCCGTACAGGGATCTCGCCGCGATCCCGCTTTTCCTGCACCCGCGTCCGGTCCGGAACATATCCCCCAGCTTGTAAGTCGCCTCAAAATATCCGCACGCGGACGCGAGCGAATACATCCGGAACGCCTTCTCGTAATCGGGCGTCCCGTCCGTCCTTCCGTAATAGGCGATATATCCGAGCGTATTGGCGTATTCCGGATCCCCGGTCAGGTCAAGAAGTCTGGAAAGGCACCGTTCCGATTCTTTCCAGTCGCAGGCGTACAGTTCATTTCCCCCGTAGCAGGAATAACCCTTCAGGCGGAGCGCCGTTACGCAGTCATCCCTGCAGAGCATGTCCGTAAATTTCACCGCGACCGCGATCTCCTTTTCGTTCGCGCCCCGGCGGTACACATCGGACAGGAATCTGCCGATGTATTCCTCCATGACGTCCGGCGGGAATTCCCGGTCCAGGACCGGGACCTCGCGCAGCACAAGATAATCATTGATCTGCGCCTCGAGCGCGGAAAATTCTTCCGTATCCGCAACGCGGGCGGCGTCGTCCGATTCTTCCCAGATGGCCGCCATCCGGAACCAGGTATTCGCGAAGATCTCCTCGTCTGACACGAGAAGACCCCGGACGCCCGTCTTGTCGTCCGCCTGCTCCCCTGTCAGACCGGCAGCCTTTTCGAGTCCGAAGCTGTCCGCGAGCGTCTCGATCGGATAGAACCAGTTTTCGCCGAACTCTTCCACGGTGGGGTTTTTCTTTCGGATATTCGCGACCGCTTCCGCAAGATCCTCCAGAATATACTGATAGGGCTCCTCAAACGTGACATGAAGCTCGTCCTCCGGATCCTCGCAGTAGTCCATGAACGTTTTCTCATACCTCGCGATCTCACGCGCCTGTACCTTGTTCAGTCTGACGTTCCGTTCACCTCTGCTCATCCAAGTCGCCCTCCTCAAATGCAGTATCTCCAGAAAGAAGTCTCCAGATCGCTTCCTTCAACGCGTCCACCGGTTCCTTCTGGCTGAGCCCGCGCAGCTCCGTGTAAAGCTCTGCGGAAAGGTCCTTAAGGGGAACCCCTTGTTCCGCCACCCATGCGGACACCGTAAAGATCGCACGTCCCCGCACCCAGACACCCGGAGCCCGGAGACCCGTGATCACAAGATCCGTCCCCGTCAGCGGCAGATAGGAAAGCTCCTCAAGAAGAAACTCCAGTATATCTTCCCTGTCCCTTGTTTGCTCGCACCGGAACGTTTCTCCGGGAACGCCCGCGAACGTATCCGGATCGATCCGCTTGCGGAACAGATCGAGCAGCCGCTCGATGTTTTCCCCGGTATCCAGAATATATCCGCACCGGTCATAAAACCGGTCGAAATCCAGTTCAATATGCCGCAGCAGATCTTCCTCGAACGGAATATCCAGCACGCACGCCAGATCGCACGCTTCGCCGCATCTCGCGGCGTACAGCGCCTTTTTCCTGCAGTCCTCCGTTGAGAGGAATCCGTCAAAGCATCTGCCGTACAGATCCCAGTATTCGTATTCCGCTGCCCAGTCCGAAAGTCTGGCGATCAGATTGTAGATCCCGGCGTCAAGATCCGTTTCCCCCGCCCTGTCCAGATAGTCGTTCAGCACGGCTTCCGGATCCGCCAGGGCGGAGAGTCCCGCCGCAGGCTCCTCATCAGTCATCTTGTCGATCAGCTCCGTCACGGCGCGGAACGCTTCGGGCTTCATGGGCTTTTTCAGCCGCGCGGAAGCGCCGGATTTCACGAATGCGGTCGCGGCCAGATAATTCCCGTTCACGGTATTCTCCATTCCGTGGTGCAGAAACCAGTTCCGCTTCGCGGCGGTATCCGCCTCCACGCGCGCCGCCAGAGCGATTTTTCCCCATCCGTGAACATGTTTCAGCAGTCTGAACATATACTCGCTTCCGTCTTCCCAGACAGACATGGCATAACCCGCAAAAAGCGTAAACTCGTCCGAAAGGCCGGTCGTGAAGACCATTGACTTGATTGCTTGGTTCGTGATGCGGAACCGTTCCAGGATGCAGAGTCCGAACTTGACGCACTCGCGGTCCTCCGATTCCGTAACGAGGCGGATCCCCGCCTCAAACAGTGCCGGCGCGTTCATCCCGCCGTGTCTGCGGATACACGCCTGTATTTCGCCCGCGCAAGTGACGGCACGGTATGCGGAACCCAGTTCCGAAAAAAGCGCGGCCGCCGTTTCCAGGTCTCCGGAAGAGGCCGCCTTCAGCGCTCTCGCTATCTTTTTCGCTCCTTTCGCGTCGACCTGTCCTTCCGGCTCCGGCTGCATGATATAGATCGCATCCAGCATTCCGTCCGCCGCATAGACAGGTTCTCCGTCCATAACAAGAACAGGAAAGCTGAAATCCTTTTTCAGCTCTCCTTTCTCAAGATTATGTACGATCTGCGCAAATAAGGACGTTCCCGTCAAGTGTTTTTCCTTCCGTTCATTTCGAGAGTTCCGTTGCGATCCTGCACGCGCACCTTACGTTGTTGAGCGCAAGCTGCACGTTGGTCTTAAAGCTTTCTCCTCCGGTCATATCCTTGATCGCGGCAAGCAGGAACGGCGTCACGGCCTTTCCGTGCACGCCGGCAGCGTCCGCTTTCTTCAGAGCGTCTCCGATGACGCTTTCCATATAGACGTTGTCCATTCCGTATTCTTCCGGCACGGAATTCCCGACCAGGATTCCGCTCATGAGACCCAGTTCGCGCTGGGTCCTGAAAATGGAAGCGATCTCCACCTCGTCCTTTGCAGCGTAATCCAGCTTGAATCCGCTTCTGCGGCAGAAGAACGCGGGAAACTCATCCGTTCCGTTCCCGATCACGGGAACGCCCATCGTTTCGAGATACTCCAGCGTACGGCCGATATCCAGTATCTGCTTCGCGCCTGCGCAGACCACGCAGACCTGCGTGTGCGCGAGCTCCTGCAAGTCCGCGGAAATGTCCATGCTGTTCTCGCCGCCCCGGTGCACGCCGCCGATCCCGCCTGTCGCGAAGACACGGATACCGGCAAGATCCGCGCAGATCATGGTCGTCGCGACCGTCGTGGCGCCTGTTTTCCCGGTCGCCAGATAGACGGCGAAATCACGTCTGCTCACCTTGCCGACATTTTCTGCCCTGCACATGATCTCAAGTTCTTCTTCGGAAAGACCGACCTTGATCCTTCCGCCGATCAGCGCCATCGTTGCGGGAACGACGCCTTCCTCACGGCAGACCCTGTCCACTTCCGCCGCGAACGACAGATTCTCCGGATAGGGCATCCCATGGCTCAGAATGGTGCTTTCCAGCGCCACCACCGGTCTTCCTTCGTTCAGCGCGTCTTTGACTTCCTCATGAATATCCAGGTATTTCTTCAGATTTGTTCCGGTCATCGATCGTTCCCTCCGTGCTTTTCAAAGCCTGATCAGCCCGCTGCCAGAATGATGGACAGGGTTCCGTAGTAATTGATGCTGTCGTCGATCCGTTCCCCGAATGACAGATAGAGCTGTTCGCCTCTGTCGGTGTTCAGCGTGCAGCCCGCGATATCCTGCTCCTCGTCGCCGAGATAGATGTATCCGGTCGCGAGGGTCTTCCTTCCGAAGATATTGATCTCCGCGGAGGCGTTGCCTTCCGTATCGACAGTCATCACAAACTCGCCGAGATCTCCCTTCATATTATACTGGCCGGCGAACCTGTTGTATCTCATGTGCGAGAACGTTTCCATGGTGAACCGCTCGCCGTTCAGAGTGATCACATAATCGACCGAGGTTTCGGTGGGTTCATCGTACGCCATGAATTCAAATGTGCCGTCTTCCAGTTCATAAATGGATCCGATGTACCGGACGCCGCGGAAACTGGACAGTTCGGCCGATCCGTCAGCGTGGATCTCCAGGGTGTAGTCCGCGTTCTTATAGGTTCCCTGGACCTTCTCCACGGCAACATCGTGATAGCTGTATTCCGTCTCCGTCAGTCTGTTTCCATCCGTCCTGAACGTATATACGGAGCTTCCCGTTTTATCGGTAAACACGATGGTGTCCCCGTCCGCCGTATAGGTGCCTGGCATGGTATACGTGTTGTAACCGCCGGTGGAATAGTAGGTGATATTGCTGTACTCGGCGTTGGTTTCGTCAAGAAGTGTCAGCCTGTCCTGATAGCGGTCCAGAATCACGTCCGGTTCTTCCGTTCCTTCGGTATCCGGTCCTGTGATCACGGTTTCATAAACGACGGGTTCCGGCTTTTCCGGTTCCGCGGAGGTCTCAGCCGCGGGTTCCGCAGTTTCCGCAG
>JAFPXU010000078.1 GCA_017394605.1 Clostridia bacterium
CAGAGCGGAAGCGAGGAACGTACCCGTCATGACCAGGATAGCTACAATGATGTATCTCCATCCTGTCTTGACAAAAGTCTTGAGCTGGTTGCTGATCGACATGCCTGCGTATGCGCCGACCATCGTCAGCGGAGCGGTGAAGTTGATCTTGCCGGCAGCGGAAATCACGAAATCGCGCACCGGAGAAAAGGGACAGGCAAGAAGCAGGCCGATGATCGAGCAGTACGCCACGGTCGGGAGCTTGAGCGGAATGATTGCCTTGAGTCCTGCACCTGCGAGCGCGATCGCAAGCAGAACGCCAACGCCCGGGAGAGAATCGATGAAAGCAACGTGGAATCCGATAAAGTTGGCAAGCAGAATTCCCAAACCTGTGATGATGAGGGTAAATATAACCTCTTTTGCACTCATTTTCATACCTTTTCTCTCCTTCCGTATTTGGTTAACCTGCCGATCTTCGGCTCAAGCACACGATACAGCCAGTTGCACAGCGGCAGGCCGATGAAGATCGCCATGTAGATGCCGTCGATTCCGGATACCGTTTCCGACGCAGCGGCAAGCGCGGAGATTTCCTCCGCCATAGCGGGAAAGATTTCTGTCAGGGTCGCCGTTGCCGAGGACATCAGAATGCCAGCGCCGACACCGAACGCCATGCCGAGGGCGTAGGGATGGAACCAGTTGAGCGCCGCGACGACGGACGCCATGAATCCGAAATAGATGGTACCGACCATGCCGATCGTGATGTAGACCGCAAGGCATCCCTGGGCCTCCGGCGAGCTTGCTCCGTACATGTCCTGAATCAGAGCGAGGTTGGTCTCACGGTTGATGGAATGGGCAGCGCCGATACCGTCACGCTTAAGTCCAAGCAGCAGCGCGACGGGAAGCGCAAGAAAGATCGTTCCGAGGTTGCCAAACTCCTGAAGCAGGATGGCCGGGCCGACCTTCAGGACCGTTTCGATCTGGGCGCCGGCGTTAATGCCCAGCTTCGCAATGAATGGGAGGATGGCGATTCCTACCAGACTTCCCGCCGCCTTAACCTTCTTGTTGTCAAGGATCTTCAGAACGTTAGGGCCGGTCAGTAGACCGAGTGCAAGAGAGAAGAAGATCGGGAAAATAATGAAGGTTCCTTTCCATACCGGAAACCGGACCTGTCCGATGCTGTCCGCGATCAGGATGAAAACGAAGGCCAGCAGATAGATGATCCACTCGGTCTTGATGCGTTCACCCAGAGAACTGTACATGCGCTCTTTTTTCGGCTTTTCTTTCACGTTTTGCTGTTGTTTTTCCATGGCACCCTCCTTGAATAGAATTGTCCTGTTGATGACGAGAAATATTATACATAGATCATCCGACAGAAAAATATCCCATATGGGTGTTTTTGATGAGCAAAGCTTCATTTTTCGACGCCGTGGGTCATTCCATGGTCAACGACCTGAAAGCCCTGACGGAGAGGACCTACAGCGATGAGGAATTCAGATAGCGTGCAGCCAGATAGACTACCACCGCCCATTCACCAAGGAGAGCCTAATGAATCGAGAGCTGTTTGAACGGTTCTATCCCGGCAAGCGCGAATGATCCCAGACTACTGGATGCCCAACAGGACCTGGCCGGGATTCGACGTTGACGACCCTTCCGCTCTGGTATTATCCAACTACGGAAAGAGAGGACAGTCATTATTCATTTTTTTCCGTGCATCGTCTTTTGAAACCTGAAGTGTTTGTGCTCAAAACTCCACTTTCGAGCAATCGTTGAAACGTGCAAAACGGGAAAGCGTCCGTTCGAGTGTGACCTGCAGTTTCCTGGTCTGCCGGACGCCTGCTTCAAGCCATACGTTTTTGACTTTGAGTGTGTTGCTTTTTCGATCGGCTACTGTCTCGATCCGCCCGATAAATGCATCTCCCCAGAGGATAGGAAGGGTATAATAGCCGTATTTCCGATTGGATGCGGGCGTGTAGATCTCCCAGGAATAACGGAAATCCCAGAGCGCGGTTACCAGAGTTTTATCCCAGAACAGCGGATCGAGCGGCGCAAGGAATTCCATGCGCGCTTTTTTATCAAGCGTCCCGGCAAGAACAGACTGCATCAGAGGATCGTCCTCCGCAAGATAATAGAAGGTTGCTTTGATCCCCTCAACCTGTGCAGACCGTATCGCGCCACGGGTTTCCAGAGTGAAAAACACGGACGCGCGCCGGTCAGCTTTTATGTCGATGCCCAGAAAGGCAGGGGAGTTTTTGTTCCAGAGCAGTCCGACCGCTCCGATCCTCCGGAGGACACGCCAGCAGAGGAGATCATCGTTGTTCGTGCAAGGATTATCTTCTGTCAGCAGCGCCGGTTTCAGATGGCGTTCAGCCAGATCATAGAGCTTCCGTGAGCCGTTTTTGTGGTGGATCACAAGGGTACCGTCGGTGTACAGCTGTTCCAGGACGGAACGGGAAGCTTTTGACTTTCTATGCCAGTTCCCGCTCCAGTGCACGGAGGAATGCCAGAAGATCTCACCGCTGATCGGCAGCGTGTCGCTGGAAACCGGACCGTTTTCGCGAATATAGGACAGTGCTTCCTGTTCCAGTTTGGCAAGTCCGGGGAAGCCGGAACCGAGCCGGCGGCTTCGTTCCCGGTATTGGGAAAAATACGGCCAGTCTTCAGCGGGCCAGATCGAGAGTTCCTTATCCGGGTAATCAACCAGAAGCCGTTCCTTGTACAAAAGGTCATCCAGCATGGACTTCCGGAACCCCTTTACGCGGGATTGCAGAGTAAGCTCCGCGTTTTTACCGCACACATCCACCGGATCGTATTGGATACAGCCTGCCTGCCGTACATAGGCATAAGCACCGTCTTTGCCGGAAAAACGGTTGTTGCCAAGCAGACCCTGTTTCGACAGAATGAATAACTGCGCCTGCTTTTTAGTCAGGACGACCATCTGTTTTTCCTCCAAGAATCAATGCCGGATTATCGTGAAAAGAGCGAGCAATGGATTATCTTCAAAAATAGTATTGCTATCTTTTGAAAATAGCAATCCTGTTCTGGCTAAAGAATGCTATTTTAACAAAACAGGGTCTATCGTAAATTCTCATAACAACAAAACTGTTTAATCGAGCAAGGGTCGATATTATTGTTGTGAAACCAAGCAAAGGAGATAGCTTCCGTTAAATTCTTCCTTTGTTTATGATATTTCTTCTCCGCGAGAAGCACTACTTGACAATTGTCAAGTAGTGCTTTACTATGGTGGCATCTTTAGAAAGCGGGATGCCGATATGGAAACTAAGGTCATTCGGAAGATTCAGGATCTGACCTATTTGAGCTGGACAAAGACGAGAGGTTCATCCGGAACGGCGGGCTCGTTTTTGAAAGCATACTCTGAGCTGAACGGGGTCAAGACCTACTACAAGCTCTCCAACTATGACGCTGTGAAAGGCGTCGTTGGGCATGAATCGGTCAATGAAATCATTGTAGATCGGCTGCTGACCAAACTCGGCATTCAACATTTGCATTATCAACTGATCCATGCTGACATCCTTGTGGACGGGAGGATGGTGGAGACCTGGCTGTGCGCGTCGGAGGATTTCAAGCAGCGCGGCGAGAGCAAGATCGCCCTCGATCAGTATTACAATACGGAGAAGCTTCCGGAAGAAATGCCTCTTGCGTTTTGCATCCGGCAAGGGTGGGCAAACTACATCTGGGAAATGCTGCTAGTGGACTATCTGATCCTGAATCGGGACCGTCACGGAGCGAATATCGAGATTATCCGGAACAGTCGAGCGAAAACCTATCGCCCGGCCCCCTTGTTCGACCATGGTCTGTCCCTTCTGTGCCGGTGTGAGGATGAAGCTGCATTGCAGGCGTTTGATGTGATGGAAGATCGCAAAGTGCAATGCTTTGTTGGCTCCCAATCCACCCAGGAGAACCTGAAGCTGATCCCGAAGGGAGGTCTTTCTCATATTCATCCTCTTCAGCTAGCGGACCGGGAGGGTCTGTTCTGCGACCTCGATGGAGTTTTGTCACAGGCGTGGTTCGAAAAGATGTGGGAGATGATCTGGAAACGGTGGTGCTCTTATGAAACTCTTTGCCATTAAAAGCGACAGCACCGACGAAAAAGTGCTGGGATACCTCCTTTACTATGAGAAAGTGAATCAATTCTATATCGAATTGCCTGAAGAGGCGGACGAGTGGGAGACGCCGCTGCTGCTGTCCTCCTTTGTCAAGCGCGGCCAGCACACGGTGAACAGCTATTGGAGCCGCGCGTGGGTGCAGCAGCGCATCATTCCGCCGGACCGGCAGAACATCGGCAGCATCCTGACGGCCAATGAGCTGAAGACCTATGATGAGTTTGCTCTGCTGACTCTTGCGGAAGGCCGTTGCGCTCAGGACGACTGCTATATAGAGCCCATAGAAGAGTCCGAGCTGCCCCAGGAGATCTTGGATCGGTTTTCGATCCGCGTGGAGGAGGCTGTGCCGCTGGATAACGGGCAGATGCTTGTTTTCTTCCGGAATGGAGACGCGCGCAAGTGCGATATGCTTAAGCTCTGTGCGGATCGTCGCTTTGCACCGATTCTGCAAAACG
Source organism: Clostridia bacterium (assembly GCA_017394605.1). Next base: position 4,556 of record JAFPXU010000078.1, read on the forward strand.
CCAAGCTGTTTTCCGCCGTGCAGGTCCAGACGGATGGCTATGGAATCACCTGGGGAGAGAATCTGGATGTTGGTGCGGATCGGTTGTATCGGAAAGGTATGGTCATTCCTCTTTCCATCTACGATTTCCAAAGCTATGCTTCGAGCCGCATCACCGATACCGCAGGCGCTTGCAAGCTGCTGAACTGCTCTCGCCAGAATATCAGTGACCTTGTAAAGCGCGGGAAGCTCCATCCGCTCCATTCCTCGGCAGCTGGGAATCTGTTTCTGCTGAGTGAACTGCGGCAAAGGCTATGGATGTAACGGTAGCTGCCGGATGGCTTTCGGAAAGCGGCTGCTGTACATGGGCCTTCAGGGAAGCTGGCTGCGCGGTGAAGCTCATGAAAACAGCGATAAGACGCATGGAAATGACAAACATCCTATTTTCAATGTGGATGGCGGTTTCGACTGGTGATTTCGTTTGGATCAGACAGAAGCGGTAAATGAGAATCAGCGCTAGGGATGACGGGATCCTTTTCCTCTTTGACGAAACATGCAAAATGTGGTATAACAATTGCGCCATAAAGAGTGCGCGAGAGACAAGCTCGTTGACCGCACGACAACCTGCCGGAAGGCAAGGTGCCAAAGCTTGACCGATGGTGCGGAATGATTGACAGCCCGTCGGACCGAGGGGCTTTTTTCGTATCTCTAAATGGCAGAAGGAGGTACGAAAAAACATGAATCACGATTCCCCGATCCTACTGCACATTCCTCTCGCATCCATGATCATTCCCGAAGAAGAACGTTCAAGATTCTGTTTAAACGATTTGCATGAAGAACTGCTTAAAATGACAGACAGATATTGCGATGAACTCTTTACGGGCTTCGATTCGGTCATCTTTCCGATCAGCCGTCTGGTCTGCGACCCGGAGCGCTTTCGGGGCGACGAACAGGAGACCATGTCGCAGATCGGCATGGGTGCTGTGTATACAAGCACTTCTTCCGGCAACCTTTTGCGGAGGACCCGTGAAGATGAAAGAGAAGGGATTTTACGTCGGTACTACGATCCGCATCATGAACGACTCGCGTCGGTAACAAAGACCAAGCTCGAGATTCACAAAAGGTGTCTGATCATTGACGGACATTCCTTTCATCCGACCCCGCTTCCGTATGAACCGGACCAGGATCCGGTCCGGCCTAGCTTTTGCATCGGTACAGATCCATTTCATATGCCATCCGTTCTCGCGGAAGCTGCGGAGTGTTTTCTGAGGGGGGAAAGGTTATGATGTGGAAATGAACCGTCCCTATTCCGGAAGTATGGTCCCGCTCGCTTATTACCGGAAGGACCGCAGGGTCATGTCGCTCATGATCGAGGTCAACCGCAGTCTTTATATGGAAGAGAACGGGGATCGCCGGGAATGATTTGACCGGGTATGTTAGGTTGTTCGCGAGCTGATCGGGACGATAGCGGCCGCGGAATGCTTGAGCTTTGATATGAAAGGATCATAAAACACGGCGATGGATGTCTTGCTGCCAAACTCTCTTCCAACTGTTTTCAACTGATTCCCGCATGAATCATGTTGATTCTAATCTGCCAATCATGTGGTACAATACACGGGACAGCTTATGTGACGGAAACCGGTGCCCTCTTCATTGAAGTCGTTTTGCGGTTTTGAACGGGGATCGTTTCCGCATAGAAGAGATATCCGTAAACAGAACGAGGAACACTATGAAGTCGAAAAAACAATTTACCCTTTTGATCGCATTACTGCTTGTTTTTGTCTGTGCCGGCTGCGGGAAGAAACCGGTGCAGGAACCCACACCGGTGACGGAAACTGCCGGTCAGACTGTTTCTGAAACAGGCTATGAGACGTTTGCAGATCTTATGGCCGATCCGGGCGTTTCCCGAGAACAGTCTGCATATGACGGAGGCACACGATATGTCAGCGTATATGAAAAAGACGGCGTGTATTACCGGGCGGTCTGCCTTTCGCCAGATCAGAAGACGATGGATGCGCTGTTCGAACTGGATTTCGATGATCCGGACCGTGAGGAGAAAGAGCTTGAACTTCTGAAGACGGTTCATATCGACCGAATCGAAAACCTTTCGGAGAGGATCATTCCGCAGGAAGAACTGGACAAACTCATCGGCAAAACAGGGAAGGAACTGCTGGATGACGGCTGGATAGCCGGCGGTTCATATGATCTGGATGAAATGGTGTTCTGGATGGACAAAGGCATGTTCACATACGCCGTTCAATTTGAGAAAAATGGAGTCTCGCTGGTCAATTCCGACGATTTCAATGATTATGAAGCGGTCCAGCCGCTGATCGTGAAATCGGTCACGTTTGCCTGGCTCGGTGACGCAACGGAAGCGGACTGAGAGCCATACTCTCTCCGCCGGTTTCTGATACCGGCCGCGCAACGATTCATCTTGCCGAATCTTCCTGTGGGCACTTTTCATAGACAATAGACCTTCCGGCACAATCAGGCATTCGATCGGAACAGGCCAGAGATCTTCTGCGGATCTTTTCGCTTTTCCGGTTCGGATGCGTATTATGTTGCCACGCGATAAACAGGGTTGTTTTCCTGCCGCTTTCCACCGGCAGGAGAAGCTTTGATGCTCTTTGAATCGGTTTCTGATCGGTTTTGCCGAAAGGTCTTAAGAAACAACAGAAAAACATGCGGTCATCGTACGGGATGCATCCATGCATGCCGTTTGGAAGCGGATACGGCTTCGCAGCCTTGATTCCCGGTTTTTCGTGCTTTCATGTTCAGGAAGGGTAACGAAAACCGGCTGAAATTGTATCTCGGAGGAAAGAAAAATCATGTTTAATCATCACGATATCAGACGGGACGCGTGCATGCTGCACGGTCCTTTGGCACACCTTGGTTATGACTGGTGGTGGCATTCCTTTACTGCGCAGGATGCGGAGACCGGGGAGGACAAGCCTTTTTTTATTGAGTTTTTTGTATGCAATCCGGCACTTGCAGAAAGCGAACCGATACTGGGACAATTACCCGCCAACAGGGCTCTTGGGAAAAAACCGTCTTACCTGATGGTGAAGGCCGGCACCTGGGGGGAGGATGCATGCCAGCTTCACCGTTTCTTTGCATGGAAAGATGTTGCGCTTCACGCAGATGCGCCTTTCAGGATCGAAACGCCGGACTGCCTGGCCTGCGAGACAGCGCTGAAAGGCGCGATTTCCATTTCGAACGAGGAAGCCGCATCGCATCCGGAATGGATGTGCGATGCCGGCGAGATGAGCTGGGATCTAATAATAGACAAGCAGATCGCGTTCAATGTGGGATACGGGGCCAGCAAATCCTTAAGAGATGCGGAAGCCTTCGCCATGTACTGGCATGCGGAGGGGATGAAGAGCGCTTACAGCGGGACCATTAGATTCAACGGACGGCAGTACAGTGTTACACCGGAGCAATGCTATGGTTACGCGGATAAAAACTGGGGACGGGATTTTACGACACCGTGGGTATGGCTGTCCTCCAATTGCCTGGTGAGCAAAAAGACCGGAAAGCGGCTCTGCAACAGTGTTTTCGATATTGGAGGGGGCAGACCGAAAATTTATTTCGTGCCGTTGGACCGTCGGCTGCTTGGCGTGTTCTATTACGAGGGAAGGGAATATGACTTCAATTTTTCGAAGCTTCACCTGTTGGTGAAAACGAGATTTTCCTTCGAGGAGCAGGAAGAGGAAGTCGTCTGGCATGTGCGGCAGGAAAACATCCATGCCGCTATGGAAACAGAAGTGCATTGCCTGAAAAAGGACATGCTGCTGATCAATTATGAGGCGCCGGACGGCAGCAGACGCCATAACCGGCTGTGGAACGGCGGCAATGGATGGGGTACCGTAAAACTTTATGACCGTCGGGACGGCGTGCTGATCCTGACGGATGAGATCGAAGCGACCCACATCGGGTGTGAGTACGGGGAATATGATCATGCGGGACCGTATCATGACGTCGTTTCGGAATAAGGGGTCTGCCGGGTCCTGCTGCGCCTGCAGAAAAACAGGTTTGCCATAAGAGCGATGAACCGCGCCGCTTTGGTGCTGTGATGCAAAGCGGTAATGAATCGGAGGTGCATAAGAAAATGCAAACGGAGAATTTGATAAACCTGATCCTGCTGTTTTTCAGCTACGCTTTTATCGGCTGGTGCATCGAGGTCACACTGAAATACTTCCAGTTTCACCGCTTTATCAACCGCGGTTTTCTGACTGGACCGTGGCTTCCGATCTATGGTTCCGGCGCTGTTTTGATTACCGTCGCGATGCGGATAATAGCGCCGCTTGAATCTTCTGTCGGAACGACATTCGTCGCCTCGCTTCTCCTGTGCGGTTTTCTGGAATATATGACAAGCTATATTCTGGAAAAGCGCTTCCATGCCCGCTGGTGGGATTACAGCCAAAAGCCCATGAATCTTCACGGCAGAGTATGGATCGGGAACCTGATTCTGTTCGGATTGGGCGGTGTTTTGATCATAAAGCTGTTCAATCCGTTGCTGATGCGGCTTTTCCTGCATATGAGCCTCTCTTTTCGGATCATTCTCGCGCTCGTCCTGTGCTCGGTGTTTGTCGCGGACTATATCATGTCCCATTTCGTTCTGAAACTGGTGAAATCCGGTGTGGAAAGCAGTGAAGCGGACAATACCGAGGAGATCAGCAGAGAAGTCAGGCTTCTGCTGAGCGATCGCTCTGTTTTCTACCGGCGTTTTGCCGAAGCGTATCCGGAGGTCGTGTATAGAACGGAACGGATTACAGCCCGTATAGAGAAAATCAGATCAGAGACCGAAAGGCTTCGGCGGGAAGCCGAAACACGGGTCGCAAAAATGCGTCAGGATGTAGCGGAGAACCTTGAGCCGACTGCCGGCATAAAGAACAGGATCATCGAGAAACAGGACGCGCTGATCGGGCTGATTTATCATGATGAAACCGCGAGCCCCGAGATGCAGGAACTTAAGCGCAGCATTGAATCCGATCAAACTGCGCTTCAGAAGCGCCGTGCACGGATTCCCAGACTTTAGGACGGAAACGGAAGATCTGCGTGGACGGAACAGGAAACCGCGGCTTTCATTCCATGTGAACAGGTAAAATTGTTATCCGAAATTAGCACTCACTCTTGACGAGTGCTAACAAATGTGCTATAACAGAATCGCAGGAGGGAAAGGGATCCGGAACAGAGGTTCCGGAGTTCCTCATCCGGCTTGCGGCATATACCACACAACAGCCCTGAACAACATCCAGGACCGAAAATAAAAGGAGGGTTGACTTATGTTGTACATGCCTGGTATTTTTGGTGAGGATTTGATGGACAGTTATTTCAACGATTTGGATCGTGAATTTGCCCGCTTGGAGAAACCGCTTTACGGTCACAATGCCAAGAATCTGATGAAGACGGATGTGCGGGAACACGACGACAGTTATGAAGTCGACATCGAACTGCCCGGCTTCCGCAAAGATGAGATTCGGCTCAGCCTGGAGAACGGCCGGCTGAATATCACGGCTGCCAAAGGGCTCGACAAGGATGAGAAGGATAAGAAGACCGGCAGGCTGATCCGGCAGGAGCGATACGCCGGCAGCATGAGCCGCAGCTTCTATGTCGGCGAACAGGTGACCGAAGAGGATATCAAGGCAAGACTGGAGCACGGTGTTCTGTCGCTTCAGATTCCGAAAAAGGAACCGAAGCCGAAGCTGCCTGAGAAGAAATACATCGCGATCGAAGGGTAATTCCCTTGTCAGCTCCCTGCCAATCCCGGTGGGGAGCTTATTTTAGTCCCGGACATTGACTGCCGTTTCAGATAGCGATGAGACGGTCTGAAAATACAAATGATTTGAGGAGGAGTCCTGAATGCAGGAAGTAAAGCGACCGAAAAAGCCACTGATTTATTTTTATATCGTCATGATTCTCGCAACGCTGGTTTTCAACTGCGTCATTGCGCCGTACATTGCCAGAAAAGCCATAGAGAATGTAGACTACGGCACTTTTATGACGATGACCGAAAACAGCGAGATCGGGAAAGTCCAGATCCAGCAGAATCAGATCGTGTTTACCAACAAAGACGGAACCAAAATGTATCGGACCGGCTTGATCGAGGATCCCGGTCTTGTTGAACGGCTCCATGCGTCCGGGGCTGCCTTTACGAGTGAGATCGTTGAAGAAACGTCGCCGCTTGCTACCCTGCTTTTGTCATGGCTTCTGCCGATCGGCATTTTCATCCTGCTGGGACAGTTTATGTCGAAGAAGCTGATGGACAAAGCAGGCGGTGGAGCCGGATCCATGATGTTCAATCTTGGAAAATCGAACGCCAAAGTGTATGTCAAGTCCTCCGACGGCATTCGCTTTAGTGATGTAGAGGGTGTCGACGAGGCAGAGGAAAACCTGCAGGAAATCGTGGATTATCTGGAGAATCCTGCCAAATACAGGGAGATCGGCGCCTCCATGCCGAAGGGAGTGCTGCTTGTCGGACCTCCGGGTACCGGCAAGACCATGCTGGCGAAGGCCGTTGCGGGTGAGGCAAATGTTCCGTTCTTTTCCATGTCCGGATCGGAATTTGTAGAAATGTTTGTAGGCATGGGCGCATCCAAAGTCAGGGATCTGTTCCGCCAGGCCAAAGAGAAGGCGCCGTGCATCGTCTTTATCGATGAAATCGATGCGATCGGCCAGAAGCGAAGCGGCGGACAGTATGGCGGTAATGACGAGCGCGAGCAGACCTTGAATCAGCTGCTCACGGAAATGGACGGCTTTGACGGAAGCAGCGGCGTAATCATCCTCGCCGCGACCAACCGGCCCGAATCTCTTGATCCCGCCCTTACGCGTCCCGGACGCTTCGACCGGCGGGTTCCTGTTGAGCTGCCCGATCTCAAAGGAAGAGAAGCCATCCTGAAGGTCCATGCGAAAAAGATCAAAGTCGCGGACGATGTGGACTATCTGCAAGTGGCGCGCATGGCTTCCGGCGCTTCCGGAGCGGAGTTAGCGAACATCGTCAACGAAGCCGCACTGCGCGCGGTGCGTGACGGCCGCAGTTTCGCCACGCAGGCCGATCTGGAGGAAAGCATTGAAGTGGTCATTGCCGGATACCAGAAAAAGAACGCGATCCTTACGGATGAGGAGAAAAGGATCGTCGCATATCATGAGATCGGACATGCACTTGTTGCGGCAAAGCAGACGAACTCCGCTCCGGTGCAGAAAATCACGATCATACCCCGCACCTCCGGGGCTTTGGGATATACGCTTCAGGTGGAGAATAACGACCACTATCTGATGAACAAGCAGGAACTGGAGAACAAGATTGCAACGTTCACAGGGGGCCGCGCTGCGGAAGAACTTGTATTCGGTTCCATTACGACCGGAGCCGCCAATGACATTGAACAGGCAACGAAACTCGCACGCGCGATGATCACACGTTACGGAATGAGTGAGGATTTTGACATGGTTGCCATGGAAACCGTCACGAATCAGTATCTTGGCGGAGATACCTCTCTGGCATGCTCTGCTGAAACGCAAAGCAGGATCGATGAGCAGGTCGTTGAACTGGTGCGAAAGCAGCACGAAAAAGCGCTGGCCATACTGAAAGAGAATCGGCAAAAACTGGACGAATTGGCCACATATCTGTACGAACACGAAACCATAACGGGAGAAGAATTCATGCAGATTCTGAACGCAGAATAAAATACCATTAGGATATTGCAGGGCTGCCTCGAGATTATGAGGCAGCCTTTGCTGTATCCGGAAAACCCAAAACAGAACCGATTATTCCGGAAAAATCATACCCGCAGTCTGTCTGTACGGTTTGGGTGAAGCGGCGGTGAAAGGGCATAGCTTGTTTCACACAACGGGTTTTCGAAGTGTAAAGTATCGATGCTTCTTTTCTTTCAAGGCATTTTCAGAAAACGAAAAAGGCTGCTATTCTTGTTAAAACAGCAACCTTCTTTTGGCGTCCCCGGCGGGATTCGAACCCACGGCCTTTCGCTTAGGAGGCGAACGCTCTATCCTGCTGAGCTACGGAGACACAGTTTTACTCACAAAGGCTATCATACACGCTCAGGACCCGCTTTGTCCAGTCTTCCAGCGCATAATCGGCGGAAATTCTGTCCCGGATTCTTTCAGGATCCGGTTTTTCCGAAACGGCGGAGGAGAGGAGTGCATCCGAACAGGAGAGGGGATCTCCGGAGCGGAATACGGATACGCACGGGTAGGAAGCCGCCCATCCCGTACCCGGAATGTCGCTGATTACGCAGCGTTTTCCGAACCACAGCGCTTCCAGAACGGAATAGGAGAACGTTTCGGAACGGCTGGCAGACAGCATCAGATCGCATGCCGAAAGATAATCCCCGATCCGCTCAGTGGGAGGAAGATACAGGATCCAGTCTTCCGTGCCGCTGAAACGGGTGTGCGCTTTAATCCAGCCCGGCATTTTTTCGGCCGTCATTTCTCTTCCGCAGATGATGCCCAACTTCCATTCCGGATGACCGGATTCAACGATCGACCCCACCGCTTCGCTGGCGACGTCAACGCCCTTGACATATGGCGTCCAACCGAATACCAGAACAAGTGTATCCGATCCTGAAAGGGAGAGCGAGGCGCGCGCGTCATCGCGGGCAGAAGGATTTTGTTCAAAGCGTTCCGCGACAAGCGCGTTCGGGATGCAGACGGTTCTGGGACCGGGTTTCATGCCGGGCCCCACGTTGATGTTCAGCAGCCTTTTGCCGATCAGGCTGTCCTCCAGACAGATCGCCGTGTTTCTCAGGATTCCGGACAGACCTGGCCTCCTGCCGGCAGAAAAATCCGAATGACGGTGCAGTACGACCTTCAGATTCGGATCAAGAAGCGCGGCAAGTCTTGCCTCCTGCATATATCCGAAATGCGCATGCAGGATATCCGTCCGGTATGTTTTGATCAGGGTGCGTACGAAGGAAAAGGCGGAGGACTCGCTTGGGATCAGTTCCACAATCCTGGTTTCTTTCAGGTTTTTCAGCCATTCCCGTTCTTTCGCCGCTTCCGGAAAGACATAAACGGCTTTTGAGCCGGTCTTTTCGAGCTCATCCCCCAGATGAGTCAGCGACGCGATAAAATTACCCGCATATAGGGATTTGTAATCGCAGAGGAAAAGAACGGAATGCGCGCTCATTTTTTTATAAGCCTCCGGATCAGCGCTTTCAGCGGCTTCAGAAGGGAGAAGCGGCGGTAGAACAGATCGACGGCCTCGAACCGGCCGCAGCGGTTCACGGTATGGATGCCCAGGACTTTGTACGGCAGGTCGCTTTCAATGGAGGAGGGAGAAAGCGTTCCGGTCTCCTCTTCTTTGAACGCGCCGCCGTCTTCCGTAAAGGAAAGGTAACGGACCGAGCCGCCGTACAGGATCCTGCAGTCCTGCGTCGGGCGGACAAACGTGCCGTCCGGAAGGACAAACGGCGTTCCGGCGGGTCTTCCGGTCTTTTCCGGATATTCGGAAAGCAGACGGATTCCGGAAAGAACGGGAGGATGAACGGACAGATCCGCGATATAGAGCTTCCTCAGCCTGTGATCCGGCTCGTCGGGATCGTAGAGGAACAGCGAAAGCTTTCCGTCCTGCATAAACGGCGTCGAATCAACGGAATCGAACGGGGAAAGAAGATCAGTGACCTTTTCCCAGTGCGTCGGGAACGGATCCGCCCTGTAAAGTGAGATGGCGCCGGTATCCAGCGTTTCCGGAATCATATAGAACGAATCGCCGGTTTGCAAGACCGCGGGATAGGAAAGATGCCCTTTCGTGCGCAGCACAACGGAGACGGGACCGGGTCCTTTCTCCGTCAGTTCGCAGCAGGCGACGGACGCGCGGTTGCTGTGCAGCGGCATGTATTCAAAGAACAGCCAGGTTTTTCCGTTGTGTGAGATGAGAAAAGGGTCCGCAGCCCAGTGATTCCTGTCCGTCGGCATGACGGTATAGGACACGGGACCCGGATCCGCGGGATAGTCCGGATCGTCCGTGACGCGCCAGGCGACCGCCCAGCATTCATAATAAAAGAGTTTTGACAGAAGCCTGTTCACTTTCCGGATTCCCCGTCAAGAAGTTCCGTAAGCCATTCCATGGCGGGCGCGTATACGCGGTCCCGCTCTTTCGAGTAGGTGCTGCCGTGCGGACAGTCCGGAACGGTGCATTCCCTGTAGGGTGACCTGAGACCGGCTTTCAGGATATCGGAACTGACCGGATCCACCTTGTCGTCGTTTCCTGCCCAGACCGCGTAGACGGGGCAGGAGATGTCGGGCAGGATCGGGATCAGCTGTTTCTGAAGCTTTCCGAGTTCCCGGACGCTCCTCGTGCTCATGCCCGTGTACATCTGCGAGTAGGGATTCTCCTTAAAACTCTTCAGCTCCTGTTCGACGTTGTAGTTGACGAACGGGGCGATCGGGGAGATGGCCGCCGCTACGCGCAGGAACGTCTTCATTCTGATCGCGGGGGAAAAGAGAAACGCAGCCTTGCAGGGCCTCGTTGCCGCGAGATACGCGGACAGCACGCCGCCCAGGGACAGACCGAACGGGATGATCTCGTCGCAGCCTTCGTCTTTGAGCCTGTCGTAGGCGCCGTATACGGTGCCGACCCAGTCCTGCCAGGTCTTGCCGTGAAGGTCCGCGATCGTCTCGCCGTGCCCGGCGAGAGTCGGCGCGTAAACGGTAAAGCCCTTCGAGGCGAGAAGGTCCGCGAGCGGGCGGACGTTGGCGGGTGTTCCGCCGATGCCGTGCAGCACGACGCACCCGATATGGTTTCCCTTGGAAAAGAACGGCTTTGCGACGTCGGTGAATCCGATGCGCACGTTCATCTGGGATTTGCTGATCTCATATCCGAACAGTTTCACTCTTTCATCCCCTTCACAGGAGTTTTTTCGCCTGGCGGTACACGTCGCCGGAGCCGACCGCGATCACGATGTCGTTCTTCCCGGCGTTCTTATCGAGCCATTCACGGATGTTTTCGAACGTTCCGAGATAAACGGCTTTCGTGCCGGACGAATTGATCGCGTCCGCGATATCCCGCGCGTGCACGGTCCCGTCGTCCTTTTCGCGCCCGGGGTAGATGTCCGAGACGAGGACGGTATCGGCGAGCACGAAGCAGTCGGTCTTCTTGCAGAAGAGCGTCTTTGCCCTTGTGTAGCTGTTGCACTGCAGAACGCAGTACAGATGGCTGTGGGGAATCCTGGAAGCCGCGTCTAGCGTCGCGGCGATTTCGTTCGGATGGTGGCCGTAGTCATGGTAGTAGCGGACGCCTTCGCGCTCTCCGTAATACTCGAAGCGGCGTTTCGTGTGACGGAACGCATCCATCGCTTTCGCATAATCCTCAAAGGAGACGCCGAGTTCCTCCGCGACCACGTACGTGGCAAGCGCATTCCTGGCGCTGTAGAGCCCCGGGACATGGATCTTCGCGCTCCCGACCGGTTTTCCGTCCTTTGTGATTGTGAAGGAGGAGCATCCTTCCTCGTCGAATTCGATGTCTGCCAGCCGGTAGGTCCCGTTTTTCAGACCGTACGTTTTGACCCTGCGCGTGCTTTCCTCGACAAGACCGCGCACGGTCTCGTCGTCCATATCCGCGACAAACAGCCCGTCTTCAGGAAGCCTGTCGAGAAATTTACGGAAAGCTGCCACGATGTTGTCGAAATTCTTGAAGTAATCGAGATGGTCATCATCAATGTTATTGATCAGCGCGATCGTTGGACGGAGCGTCAGAAAGCTTTCCACGTATTCGCACGCTTCCGTGATGAACGTGTCGGATCCGCCGACCTTGACGCCGCCCTGCAGAAGCTCCACGAATCCGCCCACGTGGACGGTCGCGTCCTTATGCGCCATCTCGTTGACGCAGGCGAGCATGGAGGTGATCGTCGTCTTTCCGTGACAGCCGGCTATGGCGATGACCTGCGGGAAACGCTCCGATATCTGACCAAGAGCTACGCTGCGCTCAAGTTCCGGGATGCCGAGTTCCTTTGCCAGCACGCGTTCCGGGTTGTCCGGCTTGATCGCGGCGCTGTAGATCACGAGGTCCGCGTCCCTTACATACTGGCCGTTCTGGCCGATGGAATAGGGGATGCCCGCCTCGTCAAGGGAAGGGGTGAACTGGGTCTGTTCCCGGTCGCTGCCGGTTACCTCATGCCCCTGGGACTGCAGGATCAGGGCGAGCCCGTTCATGCTGCATCCGCCGATGCCGATCAGGTGGATCCGTTTTGCCTGGTCTATATGTGCCATAAATATCCTCTGGTTTCTATAAATTGAATCAATATATTGTACCGCAAAGCGGGAATAATCTCAAGTCCTTGCGGCCAAATCGCGTCGGGGACTACTGCTCGCGGTTGTACAGCTGCGGGATGTGCTTTCTTCCGTAGACGCCGACGATCAGAACGGCGGATAGCGCGTTGACGAGCATGAAGACCGTCAGAACGATCCTTCCCGGGAAGAACGTGGCAGCGGCGCCGGCGATCAGTTCGCCCGTGAACGTGCCCGCCATGTTCAGCATGTTGAACGTGCCGTTGAAGCGAGCCTTCTTTTCGTCGGGGACGTAGCTCTGCGTAGCGGAGATCCGGATCGTGTACGATGTGACGCTCAGGATCCCGCTGACAAACATCAGCGGCAGCATGAACGGGACTTTCAGATACAGATAGAAGCCCTCTATCAGCGACGTCACGATGTACACCGTGATCGCCGTTTTGTATTTCTTATCCGGCGGGAAGCGGTGACGGTAGTGGATCGTACCGCCGATCGTCCGTCCTAGAACCATCATGCCGCCGACGAGCATGTAGATATATTCGCCGTTTTTGAAGGTGTTCCTGAAAAACGGCAGCGTGATCACGCCCATGGCGCCGCCGCTGAGACTGCTCACGACAAAGTAGGCGGTGACGGCGAGAAGGCCTTTCTCGCCGGAAAGGTACCGGAGCCCTTCCCTGAAATCCGCCGCTAGCTGGCGGATCCGGCTTTTTTCCGTTACGTTCAGCTTCTGCGTCTCGATATACTGTTCGGAGGTTTTGATCCTTGTCTCGATGACCGCCGCGATGAAGAAGAACACGGCGATGATCTCGAGAAGAGGGAAGATGCCCGCCGTGTTGTACAGGAAAGCGGAGACAGGCGCCATGACGCCGCTCAGGGTTTCGAGAACGCTCGAGACGCTGTACGCCTTCGTGAAGTTGCCCTCGGAGATCAGAAGCGGATAAAAGCTCTGGTAGGCGACGAGGTACACGCTGTTGATCGTCCCGACGAGAAAGCACCAGAATAGGAGCGCCGGATAGGAAAACCACCCGGAACGGAGCAGAAACCCGGACAGCGCGTAAAGCCCCGCCGACAGAAAATCCAGCGTGTAGATCGCCTTTTTTCTCGAGAACCGGTCGAGGATCGGTCCGGACAGGAACGGCGCGAAGATCTGGGGCAGCATGTAGACGGCGAGATAGATCGCGTACAGCATGGAAGAGGAGGTGTAGTCCAGTACGAGAAGCGAGATGGCGAAGCCCGCCATCGTGTTCCCGAACATGGAGACCGCGCTCCCTGCCGTGATGATCGTGAAGTCCCTTGTCCAGAGACGTTTTTCCGGTTTCAGCTGCTGTTCCATACAGATTTTCATTCTATCAGAAGACGGGACGGGATACAAGGAACGCGCAGGACGGATCATAACTTGCCGGCACTTTAAAAAACAAAAAAAGAATGGGGTAGATCGTGCCATTTTTTGTTGTTATTTGTGCAGGGAAATATGTATAATAAAATGGTTGAGGATTTTTTCTAAAATATACGAAAAGGAGACGGTTTTATATGGCAAAGATCAAGGTAGGCGTAGCAGGATACGGCACGATCGGACAGCGTCTCGCGGACGGCGTGGCGATGCAGGGAGACATGGAGCTGGTAGGCGTGGCGGATCTTGTTCCGTCGCTGTCGATCCGGGCGCTCCGTGAG
>JAFPXU010000079.1 GCA_017394605.1 Clostridia bacterium
ATTGAGTTCGACCGCGACGATATCACGAGGCCGGATTCGTTTGACAGTTCTCCCCGTCAGCGTCCCGGTTTCAGCAAGGGAACGGCAAGAGAGACCTTCCGCGATCTGCGGCTGCCGCTGACCGAAGAGCAGGTCAAGATCGAGGCGAACCGCTGCCTGAGCTGCGGCGCGACGACCGTCGACCTCAACCAGTGCATCGGCTGCGGTCTCTGCACCACGCGCTGCGAATTCGACGCGATCCACCTCTCCCGCGATCTGCCCGCCGCGAGCGACATGCATACCGCCGAGGAGATGATGAAAATCGTCGGTCCATACGCGCTGAAGCGGATCGGAAAGATCATCAAGCGCAAGGTGACCGGCAAGTCGGAATATCCGACCGAGCAGGAATAATCCTGAAAAAGCCAAAAAGCAAGAGCTGGATGAATACCATCCAGCTCTTTTCATGTTTAACGTTCTATGCGTTTGTCAGGACTTCAGAAGCCTTCCGTCGTAGTCGTCCCTGTTCTCGGGCACGAGCGGGAATTTCACAGGCTTTTTGTCCCGGTTGGAACGGTAGATACCCGTGATCAGCTCGACCGTCCTGCGGCCGTCCTCCAGCGTGATCAGCGGGGAACGGTGCTGCTGGATCGCGTCGAGGAAATCGGTCAGCTGGCGGATATGGAAGTAATGCGTGCTGTCGATGCTGTTGAAGAACTCGCTGTCCTGCCGTTTGTACTCCTCTAGCATATTCTCCTCTCCGGGGACCGTCCACAGATCGTTCACGGGCGGCTCGGCAATGCCCGAAACACCCGCGATGAACATGGCGCCGCCGTCGGTCTGAACGCCGACGCTCGCGCCGTTTTCCCCGTGGACACGGACGTTTCCGAACAGTGCCGGGTTCTGGGAATTGCTTACGACGATATTGCCGATCGCGCCGTTTTTAAAGCGGATAATCGCGGCGGCGGTATCGTCCACCTCCAGGTAGGGATGATTCAGCGTGTCCCAGACGCCGTACAGCTCATCGATCTCACCCATATACCACAGCAGAAGGTCCAGCTGATGAGGCGCCTGGTTAATCAGGACGCCGCCGCCCTCTCCCTTCCATGTGCCGCGCCACGGATCGGACTGATAATACGCGAAATCCCTCCATCCGAGCATGTTCACCGTACCGAGGATCGGTTTCCCGATCTTTCCGGCTTCGATCGCTTCCTTGACGCGCATGGACGGGCGGTAGAACCTTCTCTGGCAGATCGTCGAACCCACAACGCCGTTCCGTTTCGCGGCGGCAATGATCCTGTCACAGTCCTCAAGAGAGGACGCGAGAGGCTTTTCCACCGCGATATGCAGCCCCAGATCGCAGCAGGCCTCAGCCAGTTCCGCGTGATTCGGATGCGGCGTGCAGATCGCCACAGCCTGTACGCCGGTCTCCTCCACCATCTTCTTCAGGTCGGTATACGGCCTGATTCCGTACTGCTCCGCGAATTTCGCGGTCTTCTCCATGTTCCTTCCGTAACAGGCCACCAGTTCGCTGTTTTCGCAGGCCTGAAAAGCGAAAGCGTGGAAATGTCCTACTTTGCCGCAGCCGATCACGGCAGTTTTGATCTTTTCCATGTTTTACTCCTGATTGTCGTCGCAGAGGAACACGATCTTCGAAAGATCATCCTCCCTGTTGTAGATCTTCTTCATCCACAGATCGCCGTCCTTCAGCGGAACCTTTTTGGAGATCATCTTGTCCGCAGCGATTTGTCCGAAAGCGATCAAATCGAGGCACTGCGGATATTCGCCCGCGCTCGCGCAGGAACCGAACAGGCTGATCTGCCTTGTGACCACGTACTGAAGCGGGAACTGGATATTCTGGGCGATGTTCCCTACCAGAACGACGCGTCCGCCGAGTTGCAGGCTCTTGATGCACAACAGCGCGGTCGCTTCGATTCCGGTCGCGTCGATCGCGACCGTCACGCCGCCGCCCGAGAGCTTCAGGATCTGCTCAAGAGCGTCGGGATCCTTGGAGTTCACGCAGTCCGTCGCGCCCGTCTCCTTCGCGAAGTCAAGACGCTTGTTGTCGATGTCGACCGCAATGATCTGCTTCGCCCCGAAGCTCTTCACCACCTGAAGCGCGAACAGGCCGATCGTCCCCACGCCCACGATCACGACGGAATCGCGTTCCGTGATGGTCGTTCTGGTCGCAGCGTGATACGCGATGGAAAGCGGCTCTGTCAGGGATGCCTGCACATAGGTCACGTTATCCGGGATTGAGTACAGGATGTATTCCGGAACGCAGACATACTCTGCGAAGCAGCCCGGTCTGTTGTATTCCTCGCAGCTGACGCCTAGAACCTGGCGGTTTCTGCAGAGGTTCACCATTCCCTGCGCGCACATGTCGCAGTCGTTGCAGTAAACGGTGGAATCAAAGGTCACCCGGTCGCCGGGCTTGTAATTCTTTACATTCTTCCCGCATTCCTCGATCACGCCGGCTGCCTCATGTCCCATGATGACAGGCGGACGGCGTCTTCCCGTAGAACCGTCGAACCCGTGTACGTCGCTTCCGCAGACCGAACAGGCTTTCAGGCGGATCAGGACCTCTCCGTCCTTCGGAACGGGCTTCTCCACGTCCATATAGTCGAGTTTCTTGTACTCGTTCATTACCAGTGCTTTCATTGCATTTCTCCTTGTTCAAAAATGAAAGCCGCACAGCATGTGCGCGGCTTTTTTCCGTTTACCGGGTCGAATCAGCCTTTCACCGCGCCGGCAGTCAGACCGCTGATGATGTATTTCTGCAGCAGCAGCGCCAGCACGACGATCGGCAGCGTGATCGCGCAGGACGCGGCCATCAGACCGCCCCAGTCGACATACGCGTACGATACGAAGTCATAGATCGCGACCGGAAGCGTGGTGGTGTTTCTGCCTGTCAGAACGATGGAGAACATGAAGTTGTTCCATGAGAAAATGAAGGCAAGCAGAGAATCCGTGATCATACCGGGCGTGGTGAGACGAAGCGCGATGCGGAAGAACGCACCGTAGCGGGTCGTTCCGTCGATGCACGCCGCTTCCTCAAGATCCGTCGGGATCGCCTCAAAGTTCGGGATCATGATCCACACGATGTAGGGAAGCGCGACGAGCATGTGCGAAAGGATCAGCGCCGTATAGGTGTTCCTGAGTCCCAGCTTGGAAAAGATCGAGAACCAGGGAAGCAGGAATGAAATACCGGGGATCATTCTGACGAGCAGAACGATGACGCTCGATTTCCTCATCTTGAATCTCGCGACCGCATACGCGCAGGGAAGTCCGATCACGAGCGACATCGCCACGGCGACAAACGCGACGATCAGACTGTTTTTCGTATATTTCAGAAAATCATATTCGGTAAAGATGCTGATATAGTTCCGCATCGTGGCGTCAAACTCAAGCAGACCGTGCGCGTTCTGGTTGATGATCGCCTGCTGGGGCTCTATGGAAGCGAGAAGCATCCACAGAATCGGGAACAGCGTAATCAGAAGAACCGCATAGATGAGGACATGAGTACCGACGGATTTTAAGGTGTCTTTCGTCTTCTTGCTCATCAGTATTCCACCTCAACTTTCGATTTGACCCACAGGAATCCGCAGCCCATCGCCATAACCACGATGAAGAACAGGACGGAAATCGCGGCAGCTTTGCCGAACCTGTAATAGGCAAACATGTTCAAGTAGCCGTAGATGTTGATCGTTTCTGTTGCGAAACTCGGTCCGCCCTGTGTCGTGGCGTAGATGATATCGTACGTTTTGATAACATCAATGAGACGCATAAGAACCGCAATCAGGATGGAGGAGCTGGCAAGCGGCAGCGTGATCTTCGTAAATGTCTGCCATTTGGACGCGCCGTCGATCAGGGCGGATTCATACGGTTCCAGCGGAATCGTCTGCAGTCCTCCGTAGACCATGAGCATGACCATCGGCGTCCACTCCCAGATGTCGATAATGATCAGCCACAGCATCGACTCAAATCCGGTCGTTGCCAGAAATGCCCTTCTCTGAAATCCCAGTGCTTCAACAACTACGTTAGCAATACCGATACTCGGCTCCAGCATGAGCTTCCACACCATGCCCATCGCGACGGGAGTTGCGACAACGGGCAGCAGCATAAGCGCCTGGACGATCCTGCGTCCGTGGAACTTTCTGTTGATCAGAACAGCAAGCGCTACGCCGAGCAGCGTCTCCACCGTTATGGCAATAAACGAGAAGACGATCGTTCTCCAGACAGAATTCAGGAACCGCTCGTCGTGCAGGATCTCCTGATAGTTCTGAAGTCCGATGAACTTCGGAGCCTTGACAAGAGACATCTGCCAATCGGTAAAGCTGTACGAAAAGTTATACGCCAAGGGAGCAATAATCATCAGCACGATGAAAATCAGCGCGGGCAGAACCATCACCAGTTTCATGTGCCTGTCAAGCCATCTTTTCAAAACTCCCACTCTCCCTATATAAGAATGAATAGAATGAATCCGTAAAAAACAGGTAGAAGGAATGTCCGGAAGGACATTCCGGATGAAATGATCGTAAAACAAAATCAGGATGACGGGTTTTCCCCGTCATCCTGATCAAGACTTCATCAGCCGCCGAAGTCCTCGTCGAGCAGTTTCTGGAATTCAGCGTCTGCCTTTGCTGCGGCAGCGGCTACATCCTTGCCCTCGATGGAAGCGGTAATGACAGCGCCGATCGCGTCACGGGCAGCTGCAACGGATGTGCAGAGCGGACGGTCATACGCCTTGGTGGCAATTTCGTTTGCCTTCTGGATGGACGCGAGCAGGTCTGCCGGATAGTTGGCGGTACATGCAGGATCATTCCAGGAGGACAGACGAGCGGAGGAGATACCCTCGGTCTGGATGTATTTGACTTCATCCACACCGGCAGCCCACTTCACGAACTCTTTCGCGGCAGCTAGATTCGGGCTGTTGGCGGAAATGCCAAGACCCCATGCGCAGACGTTGAAGGAATTCTGTCCGGGTGTCAGAGCGAATCCGGTCTTGTCAAAGACAGCGGTATCCGGACCGCAGAAGGACTTCCAGATGGAGTCCGCATCGGTGACCATTGCGGCGCCGCCCGTGGAGAACAGGTTCGCGCACTCTGCCCAATGCATGTTCAGGCAGTCTTCCGGACCGTATTCACGGAGCATTCTGCCGTAGAAGTCAAATGCTTTGATCGCTTCGGGCGTGTTGACCAGGGATTTCGGCTTGTCGCCGGAGAAATCGATCCAGTCGCCGCCGCAGGCGAACAGGTAAGCGGTGAACTGGGTGACGGCGGGGTTGCCGAGACCACGCATCGTTACGCCGACAACGCCGGGTTCGATGCCGTTCAGAGCCTTAGCGCATGCTTCATACTCTTCGAGACTGGTCGGAACAGAGAGACCCGCTTTCTCAAAGAGGTCTTTCCTGTACATGAGTACCTGACGCTCTGTTACCAGCGGTACGCCGTACATCGTTCCGTCGCCGCCGCTCAGCTGATAAGCAGAGAGGGTCGCCGGGATGATGTCGTCGCCCTGGAATTCAGGATCCGCATAGAGATCGTCCACGGGAGCAAGGAAGCCGTTCTTGATGAACTGCTGTACTTCCTGCAGAGGACGGCACATGAACACGTCGATGTACTGACCGCCGGAGCCGAGCTCAACATTCAGCTTGTCGCTGAGCTGTCCTTCCGGATATACCTCGTACTCGACTTTCATGCCGGTCGCTGCTTCGAATTTCGGGATCTCCGACTGCATAGCGGATGTCCAGTCATGGGAAGCAAGGATGACACGGAGCGTTACGCCGTCATACGGCTTGGGCGCATCGGCCTGAGCGGGAGCTGCAGCGGGTGCTGCTGCCGGCGCTGCCGCCTGTGCGGGCGCTGCCGGTTCGGCTGCCGCGGGCTGGGACGCGGGTGCGCCGCAGGCAACGAGACCGAATACCATGCAGGCAACCATGACCAAAGCTAAAAGCTTCTTCATTTAGAGTTCCTCCTCATAAAAATGATGTGCGGCACGCAACGCAGGCTGTGCAAACATCACGTACCGATAATCATTATATAAGATTGCGTAACGTTTTGACTATACTTTTTCGAAAATAAACTCTTGAATCATTGCACGTGAATTGCTCTCCCGCCTTGTATTTTCAAAATCCGTTACTATATAATGACTTTGTCAGTCCTGTGACTTGAAAAAGATTAGATTGGGGGAATCCGCAAAATGAAAAAAAACTGTCGGTATGCCATCGCGTGCGTTACGTCCATGGGCGTGAGACTTACTCCGGAAGACCGGATGCCGGTCCACAATTCCCGTCATTTCATTCTGAGCTCCTCGAGCGCCGAGACGAACGTTCTGAATGTGACCTCCTCCCTCGGTCCGGAGTGCCTCGCTCTTACCAAGTTCGTCAAGGGAAGCCCGATCGCGCTGTTCCTTAAAAATGATCTGCGTGCCAGAAACATCCGGTATGAAGGAATCGAAGTGACCCCGGACGGGCCGTGGGGATACAGGCATCAGTTCAATATCGCGGATTCCGGCTTCGGTTACCGCGCGCCGCGCGTATATAATGACAGAGCGGGCGAAGTCGGCCGTACGCTTCACGCGAACGAGTTCGATCTGGACCGGATCTTCGGACAGGAAGGCGTCGGCATCCTGCATCTCTCTGGTCTGATCGCCGCTATGAGCAAGGAAACGACCGAGTGCTGTCTGAAAGTCGCCGAAGCGGCAAAAGCGAACGGAACGCTGGTCAGTTTTGACCTGAATTACCGCGCCTCCTTCTGGAAAGGCCGTGAAAAGGAACTCCGCGACGCGTTCCACCGTCTCGCCTCCATGGCGGACGTGCTGGTCGGAAACGAGGAAGACTTCCAGCTGTGTCTCGGTTTCAAGGGACCCGAAGTCGCGGGGAAGGATCTTTCAAACAAGATTGAAAGCTTCAAGCAGATGATCATGCAGGTACGGGAGGAATATCCGAACGCACGCATGTACGGCACCACGCTCCGTCAGGTCCTTTCCGCGAACGAGCATCTCTGGGGCGGCATCCTTCTCGCGGACGGCGAATGGTATGTCGAGGAACCGAGACCGATTCAGGTCATGGACCGGATCGGCGGCGGAGACGGGTTCACGGGCGGTCTTCTCTATGGCGTTCTGCAGGGATGGCCGGGTGACAAATGTCTGCAGTTCGCGTGGGCGACCGGCGTTCTCGCCGCGAGCAGCCTGAATGATTACGCGGAACCCGCGGACGAGAAACAGGTATGGGACATCTATGCGGGAAACGCCCGCGTTCAGAGGTAATCGGTATTCTACGGCAGCATGTATAATACCAGGATCATATGTCTGGATCTTGACGGCACACTTCTGGACAGCAGAAAAAGAATAAGCGGGCGGAATCTGCGCGCTTTGCAGGCGGCGGCCGACGCAGGAATTGAAATCGTCCCCACCACGGGACGATTTTACCTTGGCATCCCGGAACAGGTCCGGAATCTCCCGTTCATTCATTACGCCATCACGATCAACGGGGCATGCGTCAATGATATCCGGGGCGGAAAAGAGATCGTACGCATCGAGATCCCGGCGGATGAAGCCATTTCCATTATGGAACACTTCGACACGCTGGACGTCATGTACGACTGTTTTCTGGACTCCTGGGGCTACATGACCGTTTCCTGGCAGGAGCATCCTGAGGAGTATTCGCCGGACCCGGCGTACACCGACGTCTTCAAAAAACTCCGCAGTCCCGTTGCGGAACTGAAGGAATTCGTCCGGGCGTCCGGGAAGAACGTCCAGAAAGTGCAGTTCTGGTGCAGGGATCTCTCCATCCGGGACAGAGAACTGAAACTTCTCCCCGGAATGTTTCCGGACGTTGCCGTATCCTCCGCGATCTATAACAACGTGGAAGTCAACAACGCGAACGCCCACAAGGGCGAAGCGCTCAGAAGGCTTTGCGAATATACCGGAACGGATCTCTCCGAAGTCATGGCGATCGGAGACGGGTCCAACGACCTCAGCATGCTTGAGGCGGCCGGAACGGCAGTCGCCATGGGCAACGCGGTCGCGCCTGTCCTCGCAGCGGCGGATATCGTAACGGATACCAACGATGCGGACGGCGTCGCGAAAGCGATCGAACAGATTTTAAATGGTTGAAAGGTGGTAAATTTGAAAATGAAGCTTCCCATTCAGACGGATTTGAGCGGTAAAGTCGCGGTCGTAACAGGCGCCGGCGGCGTCCTCTGCGGCATGTTCTCGAAAGCGCTGGCGGCATCCGGCGCGAAGGTTGCCGTTCTCGACATCAACGAACCCGCAGCGATCAAGGTCGCGGACGAGATCGTCAGCGAAGGCGGCATCGCAAAGGCGTACAAGTGCAACGTGCTGGACGAAAAGGACGTGGACGCGTGCCACGAGCTCGTTCTGCGCGATCTCGGAAAGTGCGATATCCTGCTCAACGGCGCCGGCGGCAACAATCCTCGCGCCACGACGGATAAGGAATACCTCTATCCGGAGGATCTGGTGAACAACGATATCCGTACGTTCTACAATCTGGACGAGCACGGGATCGAGTTCGTTTTCAGTCTGAACTTCATGGGAACCCTGATCCCGACCAGAGTCTTTTCCAAAGACATGATCGGCCGCGAAGGATGCAACATCATGAATGTTTCCTCCATGAACGCGTTCACGCCCCTGACCAAGATTCCCGCCTATTCCGCAGCTAAAGCCGCAGTTTCCAATTTCACGCAGTGGCTGGCGGTGCATTTTTCAAAAGTCGGGATCCGTGTCAACGCGCTGGCACCCGGTTTCTTCCTGACCAATCAGACGCGTCCTCTCTATTTCCGTGAAGACGGAAGCGTGATTCCGCGTTACAACAAGATCATCGACGCCACTCCGATGGGACGTTTCGGCGAACCGGAGGAACTGATCGGCGGACTGCTGTTCCTGCTCAACAATGAGGCGGCTTCCTTCATCACGGGCACCGTTCTCACCATCGACGGCGGCTATAACTGCTACAGCGGCGTATAACCAGAGTCACGAATCGTTCTGGACCGGCCTGTCCGCGTACGCGCGGGCAGGCGGTTATCCCTGCCCGCGAAATACCCATCACGCCAACAAAGAGGCTTCCGGTATGACATCTTTCCGCAAGGGTACCCTGTACCTGCTGATCGCGTCCGTTATCTTCGGATTCAACGGTTTCTTCTCGAAATACTCCTACTCCTACGGAATGAATCCGGTCATGCTGGTCGCGGTCCGGAGCGCGTTCAGCATTGTCGCCCTCTTTCTGGTTCTACTCTTCAGACGCGAAAGGATCGTTCCGGCGCTTCGCCGCGGCCAGTGGGTCACCGTTATCATCATCTCGCTTCTGTACGCCGCGACCATGACGCTCTTTCTGGCATCCTTCGTGTATATGGATTCCGGGCTGTGCGTATCGGTTCAGTTCTGCTTCCCGGCCCTGATCCTGATCATGGGCGCCCTCTTCTTCCACGACAAGGTAGTCCCGTCCGATGTCTTCTGCTTTTTCCTCTGCTTTGCGGGCATCGTCCTTCTGATCCTGCCCGGTCACGTGTCGCTTACGGGCATTCTGATTGCTTTTCTTTCCGGGCTCTGCTTCGCGTGGTATTCGCTGCTTCTGGAAAAATGCCGCGTCTTCTCCTATATCAGCAAGCTCTCGCTCAGCCTCATCATCAATATCATCACGTTTATCGTGATCCTGCCGATCGCAGCGGCAACGGGAAACCTCACGCTCTCGCTTCCTTTTCCGGCCTACCTTCACGGATGCATTCTCGCGCTTAACAGCAGCGTGATCGCGGCGATCCTCTACCAGACCGGCGTCAACCTCATCAACGCGAAATACGCGTCGCTGCTTGTGACGGTCGAACTGGTGGTCGCGATCGTCGTAGGCATCGTCGTGTTCCATGAGAGCGTTATGCCGCTGACGATCACCGGAAGCGTATGCATCCTTCTGTCCGCCGTCTTCCTCGTGCTTTTCAAGGAAAACTTTCATTTTACGAAGCATCATCTCCGCCACTGAACCGTTCTTAAAAATGATCTATGGCGCTTCCGTAAAAATGGGGCGCTTTTTTTATACAGGTACTTGACAAATATATCGAAGTCCGATATAACAATAGTATCGAGGCTCGATATATCGCAACGCGATAGTTTGGAGGAACCATGGACGACAGAATCAAGCGGATCTACGTCCCGATGACCGAATCCGGTTTCTACATCCTGTTCTGTCTGCAGAAGCCGCAGCACGGCTACGGAATCAGCCAGCAGGTCAAGAAACTGACAGGCGGCGCCGTTTCCATCGGCGCAGGAACGATGTACGGAACGCTTTCCAAAATGGAGACAGACGGTCTGATCCGTCTTTTCGGGGAAGAAGAAAAGCGGAAGCTGTATCAGATCACGGAACTCGGCCGCGAAGTACTGGACACGGAGCTGAGAAGGATCGAAAGACTGTACCGGAACAGCAAAGGAGAAAATATCGATGCGTAAAACATTTTATCGTTTCTTTACCATAGCCGATTATGAAGAGGAAGAAATCTGGCTCAGGGAGCAGCACCGCAAGGGCTGGAAGCTCGTATCCATGACGCCGCCCTGTTTTTTTTCGTTCGAATCATGCGAACCGGAGGACGTCATTTACCGCCTGGATTACAAAAACGCCCGCCAGACGGACGAGTATATGCAGATGGTCCGCGATTTCGGATGGGAATATGTTGATCAGTGCGTGGGATGGCTGTACTTTCGGAAACCGGCTGGAACAGTGGAGGCGGAGGGTGAAGACGAGCTTTTCTCCGACAATCTGTCCCGCGTGGAAATGGTAGGCAGCATTGTCCGCACGAGGCTTCTGCCACTCGCGGTTATCTTCCTGTGCTGCGTGATCCCGAACCTTCTCAGGACCTTCAGCGGCGGAGCCGGTTTCGCCCGCGGATTCTTCAGCGCGCTTTTCTCGGTCCTGTTCGTCATCTATGTATATCTGATCGTATACTGCGGAATGAAGCTGAAAACGATCCGGGACAAATACCGGAACTGATTCCGGTCAATCCAGCTGAACATGCCGGATCCGGCATAAATAATAAAGGGGCTGTCTCAAAAGCTACCAAAAAGAGCATTTGAGGCAGCTCTTTTCATTTGTCCCCAAGTTCAGGAATAATTCAACTGTATTGGTTTTGCCCGGAAAGAATTGATCATTCAAGTCTGGCCAATTTTCGGGTACAG
>JAFPXU010000009.1 GCA_017394605.1 Clostridia bacterium
AGGGATTTCACGGCGAAGAGACCAAACGAGAAGTGGTTTACCGACGTAACGGAGTTTCATCTGAGAAACGAAAAATGCTACCTCTCGCCCATTCTGGACGCCTACGGGCAGGAGATCGTGTCCTGGACCATGTCTGTTTCTCGAAACCTGGAGCAGGTCCACGACATGCTGAGAAAATCGTACGAAGCGAATCCGGGAACGGAAGGAACGATCCTGCATTCCGATCAGGGCTGGCAGTACCAGCACAGCAGTTTCGTAAAAAGCCTGAAAGAACACGGGATCCGGCAAAGCATGTCCCGTAAGGGGAACAGCATGGATAACGGTTTGATGGAGAACTTCTTCGGCATCCTGAAGTGCGAGATGTTTTACGGTCAGGAATCCAGATACAAGAACATTCGGGAACTCATGACCGCGATCGATAACTATATTCACTATTACAATGAACGACGGATCAAGGTAAAACTGAAAGGACGAACTCCTTCACAGTTCCGGAGTTCGTCCATCTAGAAACTATTCAATTACGTGTCCAACTTTTGGGGTTCACTACACAAGGACAAGCCCCTTTTGTTGTGATAGCGTGTATTTATTAAAGCTGCGGACCGGCAGGAACAAGAGCTTTTCCGGCTTCGTTGCCGGTATATTTTATGAAGTTCTTCTGGAATCTGGAAGCCAGGTCTTTTGCCTTTGCATCCCACTCTGCGGAATCTGCGTATGTATCGCGGGGATCCAGGATCGCAGGATCGACACCCGGGAGTTCCGTCGGGACTTCGAAATTGAAATAAGGAATGACCTTGGTCGGAGCTTTCAGGACGTCACCATTCAGAATGGCATCGATGATTCCACGGGTATCCTTGATGGAGATACGTTTTCCGGTTCCGTTCCAGCCTGTGTTGACAAGATACGCTTTTGCACCGTTCTTTTCCATTCTCTTGACAAGCTCCTGTGCGTACTTGGTCGGATGCAGCTCCAAGAATGCCTGACCGAAGCAGGCGGAGAACGTCGGGGTCGGTTCCGTGATGCCGCGCTCTGTTCCTGCGAGTTTTGCAGTAAACCCGGACAGGAAATAATACTGCGTCTGTTCAGGAGTCAGAATGGAAACGGGAGGAAGTACGCCGAACGCATCCGCGGAAAGGAAGATGACGTTTTCAGCCGCAGGACCTGAAGACGTCGGGCGAACGTTCAGAACGATCTTTTCAATATGATCGATCGGGTAGGATACGCGGGTGTTTTCCGTGACGGACTTATCCGCAAAATCAAGCTTTCCGTTCTCATCGCAGGTAACATTTTCAAGCAGAGCATTACGCTTGATCGCGTTGTAGATGTCCGGCTCCGATTCCTTATCCAGGTTAATAACCTTTGCATAGCAGCCGCCTTCAAAGTTGAAAACGCCGTTATCGTCCCAGCCATGTTCGTCATCGCCGATGAGGAGACGTTTCGGGTCGGTGGAAAGGGTCGTTTTGCCTGTTCCGGAAAGACCGAAGAAGATAGCGGTATTTTCGCCCTTCATATCCGTGTTCGCAGAGCAGTGCATGGAAGCGATTCCCTGCAGCGGGAGATAATAATTCATCATGGAGAACATGCCTTTTTTCATTTCTCCGCCGTACCAGGTGTTGAGGATGACCTGCTCGCGGGAAGTGACATTGAACAGAACGGCGGTTTCCGAATTGAGGCCGAGTTCTTTATAGTTCTCCACTTTTGCTTTGGAAGCGGTATAAACGACGAAGTTGGGTTCGAAGTTCTCAAGTTCTTTTGCCGTCGGCTTAATGAACATATTCTCAACAAAATGTGCCTGCCAGGCGACTTCCATGATGAACCGCACTGCCATACGGGTGTCCTCGTTCGCGCCGCAGAAAGCATCCACAACATACAGATCCTTGTTGGAAAGCTGATCAACTGCGATCTTCTTGCAGGTTTCCCATACTTTCTCTGTGGCGACATGGTTGTCGTTCGGATACTCGGGGGTCGTCCACCACACCGTGTCCTTGGAATGTTCGTCCATGACAATGTATTTATCTTTTGGGGAACGTCCGGTATAGATACCAGTCATAACGTTGACGGCGTCAAGCTCGGTAAGCTGACCCTTGTCATACCCGGTAAGCGAAGGATCCATCTCGTCTTTGAAAAGCTGCTCATACGAGGGGTTGTAGCTGATACTTTTGGTTCCTTTGATACCATACTTTGTCAAATCAAGTGCTGCCATATACATATCCTTTCTGATGATAATGATTTCATAAAAAACTGATATTTTACTAAATAATAGCAAACTGTCCTGCAACAAAATTATACATGAAACCGCCTAAAAAGCAATAACTGTCAGAGGGAGACAACGCATAAAAACATAGGGATTTGTTACTCCTAAATGCAGGTCTATACAAATATGAACCGGATATCCATAATAAAAAAGCAGGATGTTCTCACGAACATCCTGCCTGTTTATCGGAATGGATTGGATTTGATCAGGAAACGCTTCCGAACATCTTGTAGATGTAGCCGGTCTCGCCGTTTACGTCAACAACGTACCAGTCACCGCTCGCGCCCTTCAGGGAGTAGGTGGAACCGAGCGTAGCATGTCCCATCTTGCTGTATGTGGTTCCGGGTCCTTTACGGATGTACACATAGCGCGTGCAGTTGATGATGGTAACCTTGGTCGCGGTTGCGAGGCCACCGGTGGTCGTCGTCGGGACGGTCGGTGCGACCGGTGCGGTCTCTTCGGGTACATAGCCTTTTTCAGACTCGGAGATCGGTTTCAGGTAGTTCTTCCAGATATAGGCTTTATCATAACCAAACTGGATCTGATACCAGCCGCCGGACTCTCCAACGATCTTGTACTTGCAGCCGTAAGGCGCGTAACCCATGGACTTGGATGTTCCGGACGGTTTCTCGCGGACATTGACGCGGCTCTTGCAATTAACGACGATGCCCCAGCGTGAAAGCGAACTGACTACCGTTACCTGACATGTGGCGACCTTGCCGCCTGCTGTTGCGGAAACGGTTGCAGTTCCGACTTGCAGACCCTTGATCTTTCCGCTGTCCGTTACGGATACGATGGAGGAGTTGGAAGTTTTCCAGACCATCGATGTAATCGTGGCGTTAGCTGGGGAAGCAACCGGCGTAAGAGTCGTGGAATCTCCGAGGAGAAGCTCCAGCGTGGAGGATTTGAACTTCAGGCTGGTGAGAGTTACCTTCGGTACGACGCACACATAGCAGTATGCATATCGGGTCTCGCCGCCGCAGTCAACCGAGGCCTTTACGATCCCGTTGCCAGGCGAAACGGCATAGACCTGACCATTCTGATCGACATCGATAATGCCCGTTCCGGTCACTACTTCCCATTTGATAGGATCGTAATCCGCATCTGTCGGATATACGGTCGCGGTCAGAACATAGGTATCCCCGGCAACCAGATTCAGACTGCCCGTGCTCATATGAATGGACATTGCGGCTGTCTTGTTGACGATAACAGCCTGATCTGTCGAAACGATATCGCGAGTATTGCCCGGATCAGCATAATAGATCGTGATTTTGGTATCGCCTTCCTCAAATGGTTTGGAAGAGAAGGTGTAAGCGTTTGTTTCATATTCGGAAGAGTCCGAATAAGAAACTTTAACGATCATTCCGGTCGGGTCAAAGGATTCGCCAACGTTGTATTTCGTTTTGTTAGGCGGAGCAACAATTGTCAGTTTCGTCGGATAAATGAGATTAACATCAAATTCGTCTGTTTTGACAACACCGTTTTCCGAATAGGAAATGACGATTGTTTTCCATGTCTTGTCAAAATCGGCAGTGGTAAACGGACCTACCTGACTGATTGTATAATCAGTGATGACTTTCGTTTTTCCGTTGGTGTATTTTGCGGTGACGATCATTCCCTTCGGATCAAAGGTTTCTCCGCAATGATAATTTAACTTATCCGGTTTTTGCGTGACTTCGATTTTGTCAAGCACAACAACGTTGACAGTCAGTGTCGTTGTAACCGTAATGCCGCCGGAAGTATAACTCAGCAGGAAGGTATGGCTTCCGTTCATGGCGTCCTCATCCGTGAACGTGTAGTTTTTATCATAGGAAGGCGTTACGGTCTTTTCGGAGCCGTCATCAAATGTAGCGGTCACGACCATGCCGGCGGGATCCAGCTTCTGCCCGACCGTATAATCCACTTTTTTCGGGTTGGCTTTGATAGTCAAAGATACCGGCTTGTTGATCTTGACCGTAACACTAGCCGTATCGTACACCGTGATTCCGCCCTCGCTATAGGAGACGGTGATGTCAACAGAACCCTTAACCGCGTCATCTTCCGTAAAAGCGGTTGTGGGCGCGTACTGATAATTCGTGACGACCTTGCTCGGGACAGAAGATGGGTCATAAGAGGCGGTAACGACCATCAGGTTCGGATCGAACTTTTCACCTACCATGTAATAGTCTTTGCCGGGAAGGAATGTGATTGCGATTTTGTCGAGTTTATAGACAGTGACCTCAATCTCTTTACCCGAAGCACAGGCAACTGTGACACCGTTTTTCGTATAGGTGTAATTAACCTTGACGCCGGTGCCGACGTCGCCAACTTCAAACGGTGTGGTCCTGAATTTCAGCCCGGAAGCGTTATGCTTGATGATTTCGGTAGAAGAGTCATCATATGTGACCGTAAATGTCAGACCATCCGGATTGAATTTTTCACCTACCGCATAGGTATCCTTTTTCAAGGTGCTTGCGGAGACGACCTCTATGCTGACGGGTTTTTTGTCGGCGGCCAGCGCGATCGCGGGGATCAGCATCATAACAGCCAGAACCGTAAGCAATATTGCAATAGTACGTTTCATGTAAACCAATCCTTTCTATGTACATGATTATACCAATACTGGGTATACTAAAATCACAGTGAGTATAGCATACGAAGTCCAAAAAAGTAAAGAATACTGGGCTTTTCTGGCATTTCTCCACTTATGAACAAACTGTGAAATAATCGATTTCCGGTCAATATGTAGTAGCTTTTTTAATAAAAATCCACTAGTTATGGAAAATCACGTCACAAAAAATTTATAATTTCCTAGACAGAAAACCGACTGTTTCGATATACGGAGGAGGTTATTTCTTTTTGCAGTCCAGCGGACAGTCCTCCGGGCAGGTTTCCTCGTCGCATTCTTCCCATTGCTTCATCCGCTCGTCGAAGATTCTGGAAAGCTCATCGAATTTTCCGTCGTCCGCCGGGAGAAACTCCTCGAGATCATCATGAATGACGATCTTCATGATATAAACATCCAACGGTTCGTCGCTTTCCTCGCTCGGTTCCGCGTCGATCAGAGCGGCGTATTCCTGACCTTCGTAATCAAAATAATCGATCACTTCCAAGTCAAACTCGTTTCCGTTTTCGTCGGAAAAGGTAACAAGATCACGTTCTTCTTCCATATGCAAATACCTTCCTACCTATATTTCTATATGTATCCTCATTTATCATCTTACCCCCGTGAATGGCAAAAAAAAAGCGAACAGATGATGAACAATATTTGACGAGAAAAAGAACCCGGTCCGTTCCCTTGTGAAGAAAGAAAACGGCATGATATACTATAGTTAGTTCAGTATTGTCTTAAATCAAAAAAACTTTTTGCCTTTCATAAAAAAATTGTCCTTTTGTGTTGAAAATATATAAAATCATGCATTATAGTTATCAGTGGGAGCGGGTTTATGGATCTGGAATTAATGCGTCGAATTGCAAAAGCAATAGCAGCCGAGTTCGGAAACAACTGCGAAGTAATCGTTCATGATCTGAAGGCGGAAGACCTGGATCATACGATCGTTGCGGCGGAAAACGGTCAGGTCTCAAACCGCCAGCTCGGGGA
This sequence comes from Clostridia bacterium, assembly GCA_017394605.1. Next base: position 5,832 of record JAFPXU010000009.1, read on the forward strand.
CGGCCCCTCGAGGATCGTTCTCGAAACACTTCAGCATAAAGAGCGTGTTCCCGAAGACATGCTGGCATATCTTACAAAAACGCATGACGGCAGAGTACTGAAATCCAGCACCGTATTTCTGAAGGATTCAGACGGCTGTGTGGAGGGCGTTCTTTCCATCAATTACGACATTACGGAAATGATTATGGCGGAGAGAGCGATCGACTCTCTTCTGAATCATCGGGACATCAAGGAAGAACAGCCCAAAAATATACCGCAAAGCGTGAACGAGCTACTTGACGATCTTATCGAGCAGAGTGTGAAAATCGTCGGAAAACCCGTAGCCATGATGAATAAGGAAGACAAGACGAAGGCCATAAAGTTTCTGAACGATTCCGGCGCATTTCTGATTACCCGGAGCGGAGACAAGGTTTCCCATTACTTCGGAATTTCCAAGTACACGCTATATTCCTATATTGATATCAAAACAAAGAAAAACGAGGCCTAAATCGGATACGGTATCAATCCGCGGAGAGAAAGGCGGAATGAACAATATTACAAAAAGAAAGGAAACTATGATTATGGATGTAAACGCCGTAAAAAAAGCAGCAGAACAGTATCTGCCCCAGATGACACGCTTTTTGCGTGACCTGATCGCCATTCCCAGCGAGAGCTGTGAAGAAGAAGGCGTTATCCGCCGCACGATCAAGGAGATGGAAGCGCTCGGCTTTGATGAGGCTTTTATTGATCCGGAAGGCAACGCGCTGGGCTATGTCGGGACAGGGGACAAGATCATAGCGTTTGACGGCCATATCGACACGGTCGGAATCGGAAACATCGACAACTGGAAAGAGGATCCGTATAAAGGATACGAGACGGACGATATTATTTACGGCCGCGGCGGTTCCGATCAGGAAGGCGGCGTGGTCTCTGCTGTTTACGGTGCCAAAATCATGAAGGATCTCGGTCTGATTCCGGAAGGATATAAAGTGCTTGTTACTGCAACCGTTCAGGAAGAAGACTGCGACGGACTTTGCTGGCAGTACATTCACAACGAAGACGGAATTACGCCGGAATTCGTAGTTTCCACAGAACCGACTGACGGCGGCATTTACCGCGGACATCGCGGACGCATGGAAATCCGCGTGGACGTTGCCGGCGTTTCCTGCCACGGAAGCGCACCGGAACGCGGTGACAACGCTATATACAAAATGGCCGAGATCTGCCTCCAGGTTAAGCAGCTGAACGAGAACGGATGCGGAAAAGACGACGAGATCAAGGGTCTTGTGAAAATGCTGGAGCCCGAGTTCAATCCGGATCATTATGAGGATGCCAGATTCCTCGGACGCGGAACCTGCACGATCTCCCAGATCTTCTATACGAGTCCGAGCCGCTGCGCCGTTGCGGATTCCTGCGCGATTTCCATCGACCGCCGCATGACGGCCGGTGAAACATGGGATTCCTGCCTGAAGGAGATCGCGGATCTTCCTGCGTGCAAGAAGTACGGCGCGAAGGTTTCCATGTATATGTACGACAGACCCGCATGGACCGGCCTGAAATATGAAACCGAATGCTATTTCCCGACCTGGATCAATAAAGAAACCGCTTCCCATGTGCAGGCGCTCGCAGACGCGCACAAGGCTCTTTACGGAGAGAAGCGCATGGGACATCCCGATACAAAAGAACTCCGTAACAGGCCTCTGATCGATAAATGGACGTTCTCCACCAACGGCGTCTCCATCCAGGGCAGATACGGTATCCCCTGCGTTGGATTCGGCCCCGGCGCAGAATCTCAGGCACATGCGCCGAACGAGATCACCTGGAAGGAAGATCTGGTCCGCTGCGCTGCCGTATATGCGCTGACCCCGTATTTCTATAAGGGCAAGGATGAGGATGACGTCTGCCAGTTCCGCGCCGGAAAAACCAACAACGACATCAAATAAAAATAAATACAGAGCAGGAGAAAAAATATGAGTAATGTAAAACAGTTTACGGATATTCTCGATTCGCTGGATTGCTCCGAGATGTATGAGGGTGATTTCTTCCTTACATGGGAAAAATCACAGGACGAGATCAAAGCGGTTTTCACCGTTGCCGACGCACTGCGTCATCTCCGCGAGAACAATATTTCCACCAAGATCTTTGATTCCGGTCTTGGCATTTCCCTGTTCCGTGACAACAGCACGAGGACAAGGTTTTCCTTCGCTTCCGCCTGCAATCTGCTGGGTCTGGAAGTTCAGGATCTGGATGAGGGCAAAAGCCAGATTGCGCACGGCGAAACGGTTCGCGAAACAGCCAACATGATTTCCTTCATGGCGGACGCGATCGGAATCCGTGATGACATGTATATCGGGAAAGGCAACACCTACATGCACTCCGTTGTTGACGCCGTTACGGAAGGACATAAAGCAGGTGTTCTGGAGCAGAAACCAACTTTGGTCAATCTTCAGTGCGACATCGACCATCCGACCCAGTGCATGGCGGATACGCTTCACATCATCCATGAAATGGGCGGTATGGAGAACCTGAAAGGGAAAAAGGTCGCTATGACATGGGCATACAGCCCCAGCTACGGCAAGCCGCTGTCCGTTCCGCAGGGCGTAATCGGTCTGATGACAAGATTCGGAATGGATGTAACGCTCGCTTATCCGGAAGGATACGAGGTTATGGAAGATGTCGTGGAAGTCGCGAAGAAGAATGCTGAGACCTACGGCGGACAGTTCAAGATCACGAACTCCATGGAAGAAGCGTTCAAGGATGCGGATATCGTGTATCCGAAGAGCTGGGCGCCCTTCAAAGCAATGGAAGAACGCACCGAGTTGTATGCCAAGGGCGATATGGACGGAATCAAAGCGCTCGAAAAACGTCTGCTCGCACAGAACGCCGAGCATAAGGACTGGACCTGCACCGAAGAGCTGATGAAGACGACGAAAGACGGAAAAGCGCTTTATCTGCACTGTCTGCCTGCCGATATTACAGGTGTTTCCTGCGAAGCCGGTGAAGTCGACGCATCCGTATTTGATCGTTATCGCGATCCGCTTTACAAGGAAGCTTCCTTCAAGCCGTATATCATCGCTGCCATGATCTTCCTTGCAAAGGTCAAGGATCCTTCCGCGAAGCTGAAAGAACTCGAAGAGTCAGCAAAACTGAGGGCCAATACCTGATAATCATGGATTAACGGGCGGTAATAGGGTATAATAACAATCAGGCATGTGTTCTGCACATGCCTGATTTTTGAAAAGAAAGAGCCATTCGGAATGATAATTCGCAAAACAGGGCTTCTGCTGCCGGTATTCCTTCTTTTTTTGATTTCAGCCTGTGCGAGAAAACCTGTACAGGAACCGACTGTCGGTCTTTCATATGAAACACCCGCTCCATCCATGACGCCTCGGCCCACGGAAACCCCTCAGCCAACGCCTACACCGGATCCGACGCCGGAACCTGCGCCGACGCCATTTTCCATTGTCTGGATCACGGACACGCAGTATCTGGTTTATGAATCGGATGCGTATAAGGAACTTGGAGAATGGATCGCATCACAGCGTGACTCCGAGAATATCTGCTATGTCGTGGGGACAGGAGATATCGTCCAGACTTTTGACATGGAATATCAGTGGGAAGAGTTTCAAAAGTTCCGAGCGGCATTTCAGGGAAAGATCCCGGATCTGTATATCGCTGGGAATCATGACATGCAACTGAAGGACAGCACTTTCGGTCTTTTTGTGGATCATATTTACGGAGAAGGCGGAACGGAGGAGCAGTCCTATCATTCCGGGCAGGGAAAATACGAACTGTTTTCAGCCGGCGGTGCTGACTGGCTGATCATCGGGATGTCTTTCGGATACGGAAAGGAAGAGGCGCAGTGGGTCAAAAGCGTTCTGGATGCATACCCGGACCGGAACGCCATTCTTCTTTTCCATGATTACCTTTTCAGGGACGGAACGCTTGTGAAGAACGCGAAAACCATGTTCTCCGTCGCGCTCGAGCCTTCTCTGAACGCGAAACTCGTTCTGTGCGGTCATAATACCGGCTTCTATATCCGTACAGATGAACGCGAAGGGGAAAACGCGGGGTATATGCAGACGATTTTCTGCAACAGGCAGAGTTCTGAACGCCAGAAGGGCTGTATTCAGATGCTGAGAATCGATACCGCCCGAGGGGTGATCGACTTTGAGTATTTTTCTCCAATAAACGACAGAGCAAAGCCCGTGCGTCGGGAAATACCGATTGACGTATGGTTACAGAGGAAAGACGGAAAGTGAAACGGTTAAAAAGACTGGAAATTCTGATACTCTGCGCTCTGGTATTTCTTACTTGCGGCGGAACGCGGGCGGACGAACAACCGGAAGCGTCAGACGCGGAACGGAATGACGGGAAAACGGCTTCCTTTCTGTGGATAACGGATCTGCAGGACTGCTCCTATCATCCGGGCGAGTACGTTTCCGTGGCGGAATGGTGCGAAAAACTCGCAGAGGAGAATGATGTAACGTTCCTCGTTGGCACCGGGGATTATGTCGGGAAATGGTACAGCGAACGACAGTGGACGGAGTTCCGGGCGTTTCTGGACATCATAAACAGCACACTGCCCGGGCTGTATATTGCGGGAAACCATGATTAACGTCTTCTGACCGGGGATTTCAGCGCGTTTCTGGATCATGTGTACGGGAATGAAGACTGTTCCGGCGAGGAATACTATGAAAACGGCCGTGGGCGTTATGTCATTGTAAAAGCCGGCGGCTTGAACTGGCTGTTCATCGGCATGTCCTACTCATGCGGCGCAACGGAACGGGAATGGATTAACAGCGTGCTGGAACAATATCCCGATTTTCCGGCAGTTCTTCTGTTTCACAATTATCTCGAATCGGACGGAAGGTTTACCGCACCGGGAAAACGGGTCTATGAGGACGTGATCACGACGCACAAAAATGTCCGGCTTGTCTTGTGTGGACATAATCACGGGACAAGGGTGCGGACCGACTGGCCGGATGGACCGGACGGAAGGTTTGTACAGTCCGTGATGTACAACTTTCAGGAGCGTCAATCGCGGCGCGGAAGCGTCCAGCTGCTGCAGATCGATGTTCGCGCCCAAACCGTGCATCTCCTGTGTCAGTCCCCGATCAAGACAAAACTCAAGCCTCTGACGGAGGATTTCGAAATTGACCTTCGGGACTTAACCGCGTGACGCGGAGTTTCAGGTCTTTATTATCATTAAGAGAACGCAAAAAAGCCCCTTCATGCGAGTCGCAAAAACGTAACGAATCCGTGATTACATTTCCAGGTTGGCGGCTGTTCTCGGGAACGGGAGAACGTCCCGGATATTGGCCATTCCGGTAACGTACATAACCATCCTTTCAAAGCCGAGACCGAAGCCTGCGTGCTTGACGCCTCCGTACTTGCGCAGATCCAGATACCAGTCATACTGGGACATATCCAAACCGAGAGATGCGCATTTCTGTTTCAGAACATCATATCTTTCTTCACGCTGACTTCCGCCGATGATTTCGCCAACACCGGGAACCAGCAAATCCGCCGCTGCAACCGTCTTGCCGTCATCGTTAAGGCGCATATAGAAAGCCTTGATCGCGGCGGGATAATCGGTGACAAAGACGGGTTTTTTATACACCTGTTCTGTCAGGTAACGCTCATGCTCTGTCTGCAGATCATCGCCCCAGGCAACAGGATATTTGAATTCCTGACCGCTTTCCTGAAGGATCTTTACGGCTTCCGTATATGAAATGCGGATAAAATCGGAATTCACAACGTTATCGAGCCGGTCAAGAAGACCCTTATCCACAAATTTGTTAAAGAATTCCATTTCGGCAGGACAGCGTTCCAGAACCGCATTGATGATGTATTTAACCATTGCTTCCGCAACGTCCATGTCGCCGGCAAGATCGCAGAAAGCCATTTCCGGCTCGATCATCCAGAACTCCGCAGCGTGCCGCGCCGTAAAGCTGTACTCCGCGCGGAAGGTCGGTCCGAAAGTATAAATGTCACGAAACGCAAGGGCAAAAGCTTCTCCATAGAGCTGACCCGATACGGTAAGATTGACCGGTTTGCCGAAGAAGTCCTTGGAAAAATCAATTTCGCCGTTCTCGCCTTTCGGAAGTTCGTTCATAGGAAGGGTCGTGACCTGAAACATTTCTCCGGCGCCTTCACAGTCGGAACCGGTCAGAATCGGGGTGTGGACATAGACGAATCCTCTCTGCTGGAAGAATTCATGAATTGCCGCCGCAACAACAGAACGAACGCGGAATGTCGCCTGAAAGGTGTTTGTGCGGGGCCGCAGGTGTTGAATCGTCCGGAGATATTCCAGTGTGTGGCGCTTTTTCTGAAGCGGATAGTCCTGGGGACAGGTTCCCTCGATGGAGATGGTCTCCGCTTTGATTTCAAAAGGCTGCGGCGCGTCGGGAGTCAGGACAAGCTCCCCGTCGATCATGACGGCGCAGCCGGTCGTGAGTCCCGAACCGAGATTCCGTTCGTCACGCTCATATACGATCTGCACGGGGCGGAAGCAGGAGCCGTCCGTCAGTTCTATAAATCCCATGGTTTTGCCTTCACGGAAAGTCCGTACCCATCCGCATACGGAAACGTCGCCGGCAAACGACTCGGGAGATTTCTGAAGTTCACTTAATTTGACCATTGTACCTTGCTCCATTGTTAAAATTAAATCACATTATATCACATGAGCGGGTTTTTGCCACTGATTCTGCGCGAAAGCAAAACGCTGCAGGGAATCAGAAATCAAATATATTTCCAAAAGCATCTTCCATTCGTTCCAGATCGGAGCGATTCTGAAGGGCGTTCTGCGTTTCCATGGCGAGCAAAACCTCATCCGTTATAACGGCATCGACGTTCATATCGAGAAAATCATGAAGCGCGTCTTCCGTATTGACGGTCCAGACACCGATTTTCTTGTCCGCGTCATGAAGCGTATTGATTTTCAAAGCGGAAACCATTTCCTCTTCCATGATGATCATGTCGCAGTGCATTTTCGAAAAATCACCAAGGCCGGTGAATATCAGCAGACCGGTTTCAATTTCCGGGTAAACCTGTTCGATATAGTCCAGAACGTCATATTTGAGGGAAATAATGATAACATCCCCAACCATGTCGCGCTCTTTGACGGCGGCAACCACATCGTCGCCATCTGACGGTCGGCTGTTTCGCCTTTCAGTTCCAGGAAGAGCTTAATTCTGCCCTTGCCGCGGTCGAGCAGTTCTTCCATCGTCGGTACGGGGAGCAGTTTGCCGGAACCGGTTGTGTCTACAATACGCAGTTCCGCGATTTCCTCAAGCGTCATTTGCGAGGGTTTTTTATCTACACCGGTCAGGCGTTTAAAAGTGTTGTCATGATTAACAATATAGCGTCCTTCCAGCGTCCGTTGGAAATCGGTTTCACTTCCGTAGCAGCCCTGTTTGACGGCTTCGTCAATTCCCTCCAGAGAGTTTTCGCTTGCCATGAAACCGCCGGTACGGTGCGCGACGATAGGAACCGGATCTTTAGGCGGGAAGATGTCGTCATAATTACTGCCTACAAAAATGGAAAACAGGGCAAGACCGAGCAAAACCAGCAGGAAGGAAATGACGATCATAATGTATCGCTTTGCAGAAAATCTGGCAAAATGCTGTTCCCGCTTTCTGTCCGTATATGCAAGATAAGCGCCAGTCAATCGGAGAATAATGTTGCTCGCGAGCAATATGCCCGTGACATAAAAGATGTAGTTTCCAACCAGAAGGAACAGCGCACAGCGTGTACGATACAGGAAGAGCTCTTCCTCGGAAAGCACCGCCCCGGCAGCGATCTGTTCAGCTGTCTGTTCCAGCCAGAGGGACGGGACAAGGTCGGTGATAATAAAAACAAGAACAAAAACCAAGGCGGTAAAAACCAAGGTTTTAATGATCAGGATCAGGAATTCCTTCCGGTGCTGCTTCACAAGGGTTCGCGAATACTTGAGTGCCTCCGCAGGCTTCATTCCGTCAAGCAGAACGGCATGGAAGGAAAAGGCGTGCTGCACGGAAAGAAGAATCAGAAGGAGAAGGAAAGCATAGTATAGGACTGCGGTTACAGGATGATTCTGAATTACGGAGCTGATGAAATGCGGCACATAAAAATCTTCCGTCAGGCTGATGGAGAATCCGACGCCGCAGATAGGAACCGCTACTAGAACGTAGAAAAGCATCAGAAAGCCGCCTGGCGAGGCAAAGCGCCGGACGGATTTAAAACCGCGGATAATTTCGCGGAAAACACCCCCGCGGCTGTCAGTAAGGATATCGTGACACAGATAGATCTGCGAAAAGACTTCCACGACAACGTAGCAGATGACAATGGCAAGTCCTAGAAGAAGGATCAGCGGCGTGCGCCAGGTAAGCAGAAGTCCTGGGTTGGCGGAAGTAAGAGCGGAATGAGTTGAATTGACAAGCGTGGACACGAGCTCGTTCAGCAGCCCGACCGGGATCAGCAGCAGAAAAGTGGTGATTATCTGGAACTGCCATACTTCAAGTGTCGCTTCCCACCGATACTGGCGGATGCCAACGGGTTTCTTTTCTTTTGCTTTTTTTTCTTTCATTTTATTCTTTCCGAACGCATAAATTGAGCGTGGCTGGATTTGCGAAAATTGAACAAATGCAAGCTTAGCATTTATTATAACACCCGCAGAACGGTGCGACATCCCGGTTTCGGACTTTTTGAAATTGTGACAGATTGTGGCGTAAATACAGAATCATATATTAAATGGTGGTACGAACCGACGGTTGTGTTGTATAATACATATATGAAAGAATATATTACATCACCTCAATTCTTGTATATTGCCCTGATTGCAATCTTCATTCTGAGCACCATTGCCCAGGGCAAAGTTCAGCGCACGTTCAATAAGTATCTTCAAACGACGGCTTCGTCGGGAATCACCGCGGAAAGAATGGCGGAGGAGATTCTTCTGCAGAACGGCGTTTACACCGTGGGGATCGAAGCGGTAGACGGAACGCTGACGGATCATTATGACCCGTCGACCGGCGTAGTGGGGCTCTCTACGCAGGTTTACGGAAACAACTCTGTTTCCGCTCTTGCGGTAACGGCGCACGAGATCGGGCATGTAATGCAACATCAGGAGGCGTATGCTGCGCTGAACATTCGCAACGCGATCCTTCCGGTCGCCAGGATCAGTTCCACAATCGCGCCGTTGATCGTGATCTTCGGGGCGATGTTTGGCTTCAGACCGATCGTAATGATCGGAGCAATCCTTTTTGGAGCGGTCCTGCTGTTTCAGCTGGTCACGCTTCCGGTGGAACTGGACGCGTCTAGGCGCGGTCTGTTGTATCTTGAGCAGGGATCATATATTGACGGAGAGCAGAAAGACCAGGCGAGAGAGGTCCTGAAAGCGGCTGCGATGACCTATGTCTGGGCAACCGTGGCATCCTTGATCAGCTTTTTGCGCCTTTTATCTATCGGCGGATCTTCCAGAAGAAGCAATTGAAAACAATGCATTTCAAGACCGGCCGGAAAGGCCGGTTTTTTCTTATTATTGACCATGTTTCAGACATGAAAAAAGCCGATTTTTTCTAGATTTTTTCGGCTTTTTGTGGTATAGTTTATATAGGCGAAAAATAAGCATGGAGGACAGTTTGCTCATGCGCATCCGCGAGCTTAAACTGATGAATTTCCGAAGCTACGAATCTCTTGTTCTGGAACCCGATGAAGGACTCTGTGTTCTGTCTGGTGACAATGCGGAAGGCAAGACGAACATCCTGGAGTCTATTTTTTTGTGTGCACTGGGGCGCAGCCACCGTACATCCAGGGACGCGGAGCTGATCCGTTACGGTCAGGAGGAAGGCAGCGTGCGGCTGGTGCTGGATACCAGAGGGGGCACCAGAACGATTGGATGCAGACTTTTCGCCAGGGACAGGAAAAAGCTGTCGATAGACGGGGCAGCTCTGTCGCGTTCCGGAGAACTTCTTGGCTGCCTGAACGTGGTCATGTTCGCGCCGGAAGACCTGACGCTTGTCAAAGGCGGACCCGGGGAACGCAGGCGTTTTTTAGACATGGAAATATCGCAGCTGAAGCCATCTTATTACTACACGCTCCAGCGGTATAATACGGCGCTGAAGCAGCGGAACGCACTGCTGAAGGATCCGGATCATTTTGATGCGGCGCAGGTTTCCATCTGGGACGAGCAGATTGCCATGCTCGGAAGCGAGATCATACTGGACAGGGACGAGTTTGTGGATAATCTGTCCGGCATTGCCGCAGACATGCATATGGCGCTTTCGGACAGGAAGGAAATCCTTCTGGTTTCCTATGAGCCGGATGTTCCCGCGGACGATCCCGACCAGCTGACGGAAACGATTCTTGAAAAGCTTAAGGCAAATCAGGAAAAGGATCTTGCGCGAGGATATACCTCCGTGGGACCGCACAGGGATGATGTCATGCTGGAGCTGGACGGTACCGATGTCAGGATCTACGGATCCCAGGGACAGCAGAGAACGACGGTTCTTTCCCTGAAACTGTCGGAACTCGAGATCATGCGCGGAATGCGGGACGAATCACCGGTCCTGCTTCTCGACGACGTGTTCTCGGAACTGGACAGAAAACGGCAGGAGCTTTTGCTGAAGGCAATCTCCGAATGCCAGACATTTTTAACCTGCACCCATCTGGAAGAGCTTGTATCCGCCGGAGTGGACAGAATGCAGGTCTACTCAGTCAAGAACGGAACCGTGAACGAAATATAGAACGAAAAAGGATCGGTTCGCTTTTAGAAACAGCAGCGGGGATCTGATGCGGTCTTCGCCAGACAGGAAATGGAGTTATTGAATGGAACAGGAACAGCAAACATACGGTGCATCACAAATTCAGGTTCTTGAGGGACTGGAGGCTGTACGCCGCCGTCCGGGTATGTATATCGGATCAACTGACTTCCGCGGGCTTCACCATCTTGTAAATGAGGTGGTGGACAATTCGATCGACGAAGCGATGGCGGGATACTGTACGCATATCGAGGTTACGATCACGCCAGACAACTCAATTATCGTCCGGGATAACGGAAGAGGCATCCCGGTCGGATATCATGAAAAAACAGGAAAAAACGCGCTTACCGTTGCGCTGACCATGCTGCACGCGGGCGGAAAGTTCGGCGGCGGGGGATATAAAGTCGCGGGCGGACTGCACGGAGTCGGCGTAAGTTGCGTTAACGCGCTTTCGGATTATATGTGCGCAGAGATCCGTTTCAGCGGTGACCGGAAAGTATACCGTCAGGAGTTTTCCCGCGGCACGGAGACTTCGGATGTCGTGTATGTCCGGGAAATGAAAGAGGGGGAGGAAACCGGAACGACCATCACGTTCCACCCCGATGCCGAGATATTCGATGAGGTCAAATTCACGCTTGATATTCTGGCTGACCGGTTTCGCGAGCTGGCGTTTCTGAACAGGGGCATCACGATAACGGTTACCGATGACAGACCGGAGGAACAGCCGCTTGTCCGGAAGTTTTATTACGAAGGGGGCATCGTTTCCTTCGTGAAAAGCATGAACAAGAACAAAGTCGCACTTCACCCCGAGCCGCTCTATTTTACGGATGAGCGCACGGACGGAGATAACCCGGCATCCGTTGAGATCGCGATGCAGTACAACGACGGCTACAGCGAAATGGTGCTGTCTTACGCGAACAACATTGCGACCCACGAGGGTGGCGCGCACATGGACGGATTCAAGGCGGCGCTGACCAGGATTGTCAACGACTATGCGAGAAAGTTTAATCTGCTGAAAGAGAAGGATGCATCGCTATCCGGGGAAGATGTCCGTGAAGGACTGGCTGCCATTATTTCCGTCAAGCTTGCCGAGCCACAGTTCGAGGGACAGACGAAGACCAAGCTCGGAAACGCCGATATCCGTCCGCTTGTTAGCAATGCGCTTTCAAAAGGACTTGTCACTTTTCTGGAAGAACATCCTGCCGAAGCGAAAGCAATCGTTGAAAAATGCATCAATGCAAGCCGGGCAAGGGACGCCGCAAGAAAGGCAAGGGAAGCGACAAGACGGAAAACGGCGCTGGATTCCACCTCACTTCCCGGAAAACTGGCGGACTGCCAGGAGAAGGATCCGACCGTATGCGAGATCTTTATCGTTGAGGGCGACAGCGCGGGCGGGAGCGCCAAACTCGGAAGAAACCGTCTGACGCAGGCGATCCTTCCTTTGAGAGGAAAAATCCTGAACGTGGAGAAAACGAGGATCGACCGCGCGCTCGGAAATGAGGAAATCAAATCGATGATTACAGCTTTCGGCTGCGGCATCAATGACGATTTTGACGAAAGCAAACTCAGATATCATAAGATCGTATGCATGACGGATGCCGACGTGGACGGAAGCCATATCAGGATCCTGATGCTTACCTTCTTTTACCGTTATATGCGCCCTCTTATCGAAAAAGGATATGTGTATATCGCACAACCGCCGCTTTACCTGATCAAGCGTGGAAATTTTGAGAAATACGTTTACTCCGATGAAGAACTGGAAGCGACGTTGCAGGAAATCGGACGCGAACCAAAGCCGACGATTCAAAGATATAAAGGCCTTGGCGAAATGAATCCCGAGCAGCTTTGGGAAACGACGATGGACCCGGAGAAACGGGTAATGAAGCGGGTGGAAGTGGGAGATGCCATCCTGGCGGATGAGCTGTTCACGCTTCTTATGGGCGATCAGGTCGAGCCAAGAAGAGAGTTTATCGAACAGAACTCCAAGCTCGTTGTTGACCTGGATGTCTGATTAGCCGGGTATTGGAAAGGAAAAGCGATTCATGAGCGAAAGCACAGAAAAATACAACGATCATATCATAAAGGACAATCTGGAAACGGAGATGCAGACCAGCTTCATCGCGTATGCGATGTCGGTTATCATCAACCGTGCGCTTCCGGATGTGCGTGACGGTCTGAAACCGGTTCACCGGAGGATCCTGTACTCCATGGATGAGCTCGGTCTCCAGCCGGACAAACCCTACAGAAAGAGCGCCCGCATCGTCGGCGACTGCCTCGGTAAATATCATCCGCACGGCGATTCTTCCGTTTATGACGCCATGGTGCGTCTCGCGCAGCCGTTCAATACCAGATATCCGCTTGTCGAGGGACACGGAAATTTCGGTTCGGTTGACGGGGACGGCGCCGCAGCAATGCGTTATACGGAAGCGAAACTCTCCAAAATGGCGACGGAGATGATGGCGGACATCGAGAAGGATACCGTCGATTTCATGCCCAACTTTGATGAAACGACGATGCAGCCGAAAGTGCTTCCGAGCCGCATTCCGAATCTCCTTGTCAACGGATCGAACGGTATTGCCGTCGGCATGGCGACAAACATTCCTCCGCATAATCTCGGGGAAACGATCGACGGCTTGATTGCCATGATCGACAACCCGGAGATAACTACGGAAGAACTGATGCGCTATATTCCCGGCCCGGACTTTCCGACAGGCGGTATTATTCAGGGAAGAATGGGTATTGCCGAAGCGTACAAGACCGGTCGCGGGAGGATTGTGATCCGCGCGAAATCGGAAATCGAGCAATATAAGTCGGACCGGTCAAGAATTATTGTTACGGAGATTCCGTATCAGGTCAATAAGGCAAGGCTGGTGGAAAGAATCGCCCAGCTCGTCAAGGAAAAGAAGATCGAAGGCATCTCCGATCTTAGGGACGAAACGGACAGAAACGGAACGCGTATCGTAATCGAACTGAAAAAAGATGTCAACGCGAATGTTATTCTGAACAAACTGTATAAACAGACGGATTTGCAGAGCACGTTCAGCGTGATCAATCTTGCGCTGGTTGACGGAAAACCGACGATCCTCACGCTGCGGGACATGCTGTACCATTATCTGATGCATCAGGAGGATGTTGTCAGAAGAAGAACGGCGTTCGATCTCGGAAAAGCAAAGGAGCGCCAGCATATCATAGAGGGATTGATCATCGCGATTGACAATATCGACGAGGTCGTAGCCCTGATCAGGAAATCCGCCAACGCAAACGAGGCGAAAAACGGACTGATTGCAAGATTCGGACTTACCGAACGTCAGGCGCAGGCGATTCTGGACATGAGACTCCAGCGGCTGACCGGACTGGAAAGGGAAAAGATCCTTGCGGAACACCAGCAGCTTGCAGAGCGGATCGAGTACTTCGAAAGCATTCTGAAGGATGACCAGAAACTGACGGCCGTGATCCGGGAAGAGGCGCTGGCTGTCAAGGAACGTCATAAGGATGCAAGACGCACGGAGATCGCGCAGTCCGCCGAGGATATCAATCTGGACGACATCATTCAGGTTGAAGACATGATCGTTACGATGACCCACTTCGGATACGTGAAGCGGCTGACTCCCGATACATACCGCACCCAGAGAAGAGGCGGCCGGGGCATTAAGGGCCAGGGAACGAGAGAAGAGGACTTCGTGGAGAAGATCCTGCTTTCAAGCACGCATGCACCGATTCTGTTCTTTACCAATCAGGGCAGAACGTATCAGATCAAGTGCTATACGATTCCGGAGGCTGGAAGAACGTCCAAGGGTACGCCGATCGTCAATCTGCTTCAGCTTCAGAACGGAGAAAAAGTAACGGCCATGATTCCGCTTCCGCAGTATATTGACGACAACAGCTTCCTGATCATGGCTACCAAGAAAGGCATCATCAAGAAGACGCCGATGGAGGCCTACAGCAATATAAGGAAGAACGGTCTGATTGCCCAGAACCTCAAGGAAGGCGATGAACTTATTGCCGTTGAGCTTTCAAGCGGATCGGACGAGTTCCTCGTTGCAACCAGGAAAGGGAAAGGCGTTCGGTTTAATGAACAGGATGTCCGCGCAATGGGAAGGAACGCGACAGGCGTCAGAGCCATCAAACTGATCGGCGATGACGAACTTGTCGATATGGTCAAGATCATCCCGGAAGCCACGGTTCTGACGGTGTCCGAGCGAGGAAAGGGAAAGAGAACAAAGACGGAAGAGTTCACAGTTCATAAACGCGGAGGAAGCGGCATGAAGGTCATGGAACTTACGGACAAGACCGGGGATCTGACCTGCCTCAAAATGGTTCTGGAGGATGAAGATCTGATGCTGATCCGCGATGACGGCTTTATCATCAGAATGCCGGTGGAACAGATTCGTGTCGCCGGACGGTCCACGCAGGGCGTACAGCTGATACGGGTTGACGATATGAGCAAAGTGGTATCTGTGGCGGTCGTGCCTCATTCGGAAGAGGACGAAGAAATGCCGGAGGAGTTTGAGCCCGGCACGGAACAGACCGAATCGGAAACCGAAGAATAACCAGCAAGCAAAAAAGAAGCGGAACGGACGGTTCCGCTTCTTTTTCTAGTCCGACATACTTCAGAAACAAGCCGGCGGAGGTGCGGAATTTGTCCTACATGATGGATAATTTGTGAATTCTCCGGGAAAAAGTGGCTACATTTTGTGGTATATGGTACACTGTAGGCTGTCGCAGATTGGGGATAAAGCTATTCCCGCAGGCACGAAAGGATTTAAATATCATTGAATAGTGATATGCAGTATAAAAGCACACAGAGGAATCAGACGCGAGTAGCTTCCAGACCCGCGCCGCAGTCTTCCGCGCGCAGACCGTATTCCGAAGGAACGCCCTCTTCCGGCCGCGCTCCGTCCGAATCATCCAGAAGCAGGGGAAGCCAGCAGAGGCAGACCGGAAGCCGTCCAGCTAAAAAAACCGTTTCTGTCCGGCCGGGATCAAATGGAATTTGGATCATTGTTCTGGGTGTGATTTGCATCGTTGCTTTGATCGTTTACCTGACGAGAGGAGGACGTACATCCGCCCAACCTGTTTCGCACGGTGTCACGATCAGCGAAGTCATGATGAGTAATTCCGGTACTGTTCCGGATGAAACGGGTAATTTTCCGGACTGGATCGAACTTCACAACACAACCGGAGACACGATTGAAGTCGGTGGGTTCGGTCTTTCGGATGACAAACTCGGAACCGTCAAATGGACGATTCCGATGGGTACAAGAATCGAGCCGAACGGATATCTGATCATTTATTGCTCCGGCGATCCAAGCCGCGGACCGATGCACGCTTCCTTTAAACTGTCCTCTTCGGACGTTGTGACGCTTTCGACCGAGGCCGGAACGATCGTAGAGCAGATTCAGCTGAAACCGGTTGCGTCCGGCAAGACCTTTGCGCGGAACAGTTCCGGGGAATTTGAGGAAATGAATCCCAGCCCCGGTCAGTCCAATGACAGCGAAGGGCAGCAGAAGTTTCTTGAAACGATTTCCGCCGTGTCCAATGAAAATGTCGGCGTTTTCATCAACGAATTCATGGCTTCCAACGCATCCACGATCATGGGACCTGATGGTACATACTGCGACTGGATCGAGTTGTATAACGTTACGAATCAGCCGGTCGATCTGTCTGGTTACGGAATATCGGATACGGCCTCCCAGCCTCTGAAATATGTATTCCCGCACGGTACGACCATTCCTGCACAGGGTGTGCTTCTGATTTACTGCACCGGGAAGGAAGGAACGGATCCCGTTACGATCGAGGTTCCTTTCGGACTGAGGTCATATAAAGAGGAAGTCGTTCTCGCCACGCCGCAGGGCAAAATACTGGATTCCGTTTCCTATGAAAAGCAGGAGACGGATGTTACGACCATGCGCTCCCCTGATGGAACGGGACCGTGGCAGTCAACGACCCAGCCTACTCCCGGATATCCCAATACGGACGCAGGGCTTTCCGCCTTTATGGCGACCGGCTTGTTCGGGAAAGGCGAACTGATTATTTCGGAACTGATCAGCGCGAACCGCAGCACTCTCAGACAGGCGGATCTCAGTTATCCCGATTGGATCGAGCTTTATAATCAGTCACCGGAACCGGTAAACCTGAAAGGCTATTCCCTGTCCAACAACGCAAAGAATCCTGCGAAATGGACGTTTCCGGATGTAACCGTGAATCCCGGAGAGTTTTACGTCGTGTTAGCCACTGGGAAAAACGTGACCGACACGCAAAAAAAAAATTTAGAAACGAACTTCTCGCTTTCTGCTGAGGGCGACAGGGTTTTTTTATTTTCTCCTGAAAAAACACTTGTTGACAAAATGGTGTTCGGCCGCGCACATGCGGATGTTTCCTATGGACGGAGCGGAAGCCAGCTTTTGTTCTATTCCCAGCCGACTCCCGGCTTTTCAAATGCGGAGGGGTTTCCGGGATATGCCGAAAAGCCGGAATTCACGGTTCAGGCGGGCGTCTACAATTCTCCACAGTCTATAGATATCGCAGTACCGCTTGGATGCAATGTGACCTATACGACGGACGGATCAACGCCGACGGAAAACAGCACCATCTATACAGGTCCTGTGATCGTCTCTTCCAATACAGTTCTCCGGGCACGTGCCTTTAAAACGGGAATGATGCCGAGCGACGCTGCAACAGCAAGCTATTTTATTCTGAACGGAACCAATACGATGGAAAGCCATGAAACACCGTTTTCCATCGTCAGTGTTGTAACGGACAGGGATAACATGTTCGGCCCGGCAAACGGGATTTATGTTGCAGGACAGGTTTTTGCGGAAAAGACCGGAGAGGATGCCGGGGCGTTTACCCTGAAAAAGGATACGGCCAATCCAGAATGGAAGTACGCGAACTTCAATGCGCAGCACTATACACACCCAGATCCGCTCGGCCTGGAATGGGAACGGCCGGCGCATATTGAGATTATCGATACGAACGGGAATCTGGAATACGGAGACGATCTGATGATCCGCATTTTCGGCGCGTTTTCCAGATTTAAATCCCAGAAGGGTTTCTCCGTGGTTACCAGGGCAGGATACGGCGCGACATCGATCGATGATAAGCTTTTCGACACAAGAAGTTATACAAGCTATCAGGCGTTCACGCTTCGCCCGTCCGCAATGGACTGTTTCATGTCGAAGATCCGGGATGTTCTGATTCAGGGACTTCTCGAAGAAAGCGGAAGCATACTTCCGACCCAGGCATACAGAAGAGCGATTCTCTATATCAACGGACAGTACTGGGGCGTCTATAATATCCGCGAGAAGGTCAACAAGTATTTTCTCGCGCAGCGTTACAATATTACGAATCCGGAATCAATCGAGATTCTGGTCGGGAACGGAAATTCGGAAGCGTCGCAGATTGCGGGACAGAACTCCTATCTGGATTACAAACAGTTTATAGAATGGGTGGGATCACACGACCTTTCCAGTTCTGAAAACTATGCCTATGTTCAGTCGGTGATCGACGTGGAAAGTTTTGCGGAGTACTGCGCGCTGGAGATTTTTGTCGGAAACACGGACACGGGAAACATTAAATTCTGGCGAAGCAAACAGTATGATAACAGATGGCGCTGGATTCCGTATGATTTTGACTGGGCGTTTAACAGGAACGACGAGAACGGCGAATCAACGACCACGGGTTACCGGAGGAATTTCTTTGAAAAGTATTTTCATCCCACAGGACACGGTGTGGGGAAAGGCTTTTCGACGGTTCTGTCGCGCGGACTGTTGAAGAACAGCAATTTCAGAGCGCTGTTTTTACAAAAGTGCGCTTTGATGTATAATGAAGTATTCACAACGGAAAAAATGCTGGCAAGGATCAATGAACTGGCCGGCGAAATGGAAACGGAAATGAATTACGATACCGAAAGGTGGGACGGGTTCTCCCTGAAAACCTGGCAGCGCAGCATCGCGAATCTGCAGGATTCCGCGGAAAACGTTCCGGAGTATTTCCTGAAATACTGCCAGAGCTATTTCAGCCTTTCGGATTCCGAGATGATACAATTGTTCGGAAAGGTCAGTTCCAAGTAATGGATCAGGCATTTACAGGTACGGCAAGGCCGTACAGACATGAACTGAAATACGTTATCTCAGAAGGTGAGCATGAAATTCTTGCCCGCAGGCTGAGAAGCGCTTTGACACAGGATAAATACGCCAAAAAGAACGGCGGCGAGTATCTGATCCGAAGTCTTTATTATGACGATCCGTTTGATACGGCTGTGGAGGAAAAAACAAGCGGAATTCAAGTCCGTGACAAATTCCGTATCCGTATCTACAATTATTCGGATGCCAGCATTAAGCTGGAGAGAAAGCACAAGGACGGGCCGTATATCAGCAAAAGTTCGCTGCTTTTGTCCAGAGACGAATGCGAAGCGCTGCTGCACGACGAGTACGGGTTTCTCCTGAGGCGGCCGGAACCTTTTGCGCGGCAGATGTACGGTATTATCCGGACGAGGCATCTTGAACCGAAGGTGCTCGTCGATTATACGCGGGAAGCGTATGTCTATCCCGTGGAGGATGTCCGGATCACTTTTGACAAGAATATCAGGACCGCAATGCGTTGTACGGATATTTTCAATCCGGACGTACCGACCTACCCTGCGACGGAACTGATGAACAGTATGATTCTTGAAATAAAGTTTAACCGCTATCTTCCCACCTATGTACATACCCTTATACAGCTCGGTGTCAGTCAGCACGTTGCGGCAAGCAAGTACATAGCGGCAAGACGGTATGAATTCTGATAACATTCAATTGCCAACGGCAAAGGAGGAAATCTGAAAATGTTCTCTACTTTTAGTATCGGCGATCTGTTCTCCGGAACGCTCAATCCCATCAGAGTGGTGCTGACCCTTCTGATTGCGCTCGGCGTGGGCGGATTTCTGTTTCTGATTTACAAAAAAACGTTTATAGGCGTTGTATACTCCCGTTCATTCAATATCAGCCTGATTCTTCTTACCATGGTTTCCGCCCTGGTTCTCATGCTGATCTCTTCGAACCTTACGCTTTCCCTCGGCATGGTCGGCGCGCTGTCCATCGTGCGTTTCAGAACCGCGATAAAAGATCCGATCGATACGGTATTCATGTTCTGGGCTGTTGGCGAAGGACTTGCCCTCGGTGCCGGATTTGTTGATGTCGGATTGATTGGCGCACTGGTGATCGGCGTGATCATGCTGGTGATCGGAAGTGCCAGAAGCAACGGAACGCAGCCCTATCTGCTGATTCTCCATTATGATGAACGCGCGTCTCAGCAGATCAAATCGCTTGTGAAGCAGCTTCCGAAAGCGCATGTAAAGAGCAAGACCGTTCAGCGTGACAATATGGAACTGACGATTGAGCTTCGCGTGCACGAATCTGAAACAGATTTTGTTGACAAATTCCTTCGCGTGCCTGGGGTTTATGACGCAACGCTGGTTGCGCATCAAGGGGACCTGATTTCCTGACGGAAACGAAATAAAATCTTAATGCGGTAAAAAAACAGGGAGTATGACTTCATACTCCCTGTTCGTTTCATCCAAGAGACTTTATTCAGCTATTTCCAGTGCTACCTTGATCATATCGGTCAAAGCATTCTGTCGCTGTTCTGCGGTGGTGACTGCTCCGCCTTCAAAAAGATCGGAGATCGTGCAGATGCAGAGCGCTTTCTTCCCGGTCCTTGCCGCGTTGCTATATAGGGCGGCAGCTTCCATTTCAACGGCAAGCAGCCCGAGTTTCCGCCAGTTCAGTGCGGCGGCGGAGCCACCTTCATCGTAGAAAACATCGGTTGAAAGGACATTGCCAACCTTATATGGGAGACCGCGCTTCTCACATTCTTCCACGGCTTTCCGGAGAAGACCGAAATCCGAGATCGGAGCAAAGGTTCCGTTGAGGCCGTACTGGTTTGGATAGACGGAATTGTAGCAGGCGCCCTGCGCAATCACGATGTCGAAAAGTTTCAGGTCGGGATGTACGCCGCCTGCCGATCCGATGCGGATGATGTTTTCAACGCCAAAGGTGTTGAACAGTTCATAAGAATAAATCCCGATGGACGGCATACCCATGCCGCTTGCCATAACGGAAACGCGTTTTCCCTGATAGTATCCAGTATAACCCTGCACGCCGCGGACATTGTTTACCAGCTCCGCGCCTTCAAGGAACTTATCGGCGATCATTTTCGCGCGGAGCGGATCTCCGGGCATCAGAACGGTCTTGGCAAAATCTTCGGGACTGCAGACGATGTGAGGAGTCAGATTGAGCTGTTTCATGATTACCTCCTGTTAATTAGTCCTATTGCTGCATTTATTATATACGAATTCTGAGTGGTTGAACAAGGGAAACGCTTGACAGATGCATAGGCGGTTTTTAGAATGGAAAAAAGCGCAAAAGGAGTTGATCCCAATGAAAACGAGTGAAATCCCGAGCGGATATCGTTCAAAGCTGGGCCTCTATGATACGCAAAGCGCTATCGCCCTGATCAAAAGCACATTTCAGGACGCCCTTGCGGGCATATTGAGGCTGAAACGCGTTTCCGCACCGTTGTTTGTCAGTCCGGCAGAGGGCCTGAATGATAATCTGAACGGCGTCGAACGGCCCGTGCGTTTTGACATTCCTGCAGCCGGAATGGATGCGGAGGTCGTGCATTCGCTCGCCAAATGGAAACGGTATGCCCTGAAAAAATACGGGTTTATTGAAGGCCGCGGTCTATATACGGATATGAACGCGATCCGTCGTGATGAAGCGCTGGATAATCTGCATTCTATCTATGTGGATCAGTGGGACTGGGAAAAAGTCATGTCCGAAAAGGATCGGACCCGTGAATATCTGGAGAAGACCGTGTTGTCTATCGTGGACGCAGTTTGGTATACCCATTCCGTCATACAGGCAAAATATCCGGAACTAACGATGGAAATGTGCAGAAATGTCACATTTATCACATCACAGGAACTCCTGGACAAGTATCCGGGGAAGTCGCCGAAGGAAAGAGAATACCTTTTCGTGAAAGAATACGGAACCGTATTTGTTGAGAAGATCGGCGGAAAGCTTTCCGACGGCCAGCCGCATGACGGCCGTGCTCCGGACTACGACGACTGGGAACTGAACGGTGATATCCTCGTGTATTATCCCGTTCTGGACTGCGCGTTCGAACTGTCCAGCATGGGAATCCGGGTCAATTCGGAATCTCTCCGCAGGCAGCTCGTACTTGCCGGATGCGAGGACAGAATGGAACTACCGTTCCACAAAGCCCTTCTTTCGGGAGACCTTCCGCAAACGATCGGCGGAGGAATCGGACAGTCCCGTCTCTGCATGATGATGCTCGAGA
Organism: Clostridia bacterium; assembly: GCA_017394605.1. The sequence continues at coordinate 27,893 of JAFPXU010000009.1, forward strand.
AAGCACATATCGGGGAAGTACAGTCATCCATCTGGGATGCGGAAACTCTGAAACGCTGTGCAGATGCAGGCGTCGCGCTTCTGTAAGTCTGTTTACGGAACCATCTTAAATAATAAAAGGGGCTGTGTAAAAAGTACATTTTTTCACAGCTCCTTTTTTAATGTTCTTTGTATTTTTCTTTGTATGAATAACGTGCTGCTTCATTTACGAATTTATTTTTTTTCGTTTTTGCTTTTTTAGATAAACGTGCAGCATGGGGCTTTTTAAATTCTTCTTGCTCCAGGTTGGAGGGAGCGGTCCAATAGTTTGCTTTCAGATTCCCGGAAAAATACCGGAACAGTTTACGGATATTGTATCCGAGTAATGTCAGCATGATCTTGGTCGAAACTTTTTCTTTAGATGTCCGTCGCACCCGTACATATCGCATGTTTTGCTTCAAGACGCCAAAAGCTCCTTCCGCCTGAATACTTCTGTTAATCCGGATCTCAATACCTTTAGGTGACAGCAGGTTTTTTTCTGCTTCCTGAATATAGCGGCGCATTTCTTTATTTACTTCAAATATCTTAAAGTCTTCCGTTTTTTCTTTCTGCCACCTTTTACAATACTCATGGAAGGCGCAATCACAGCAACCGTCCACGCGGTAAAAAACGGACTCCGCCATCTTCGGATGCCGTCCGTTTGCTGGACTCTGTTTTCCTGTTCTTCCACCGAGGCAGAGGATCGTTTCATCATCCTGCAATCTGTACCGGTCGGGATTGCTTCCGGATACATTCCCTTGCCAGCTTTGGTGCTTGACATAATTCCCGATCCCGTTTTCTTGAAGATAGCGGTAGTTTTCAATTGAACCATATCCTGAATCCGTACAGATGTTTTTCGGATAATATCCATGAAATTTTCGAAACCGTTCCATTGTCGGAATGAAATCCTTCATGTCTGTACGGGACTGAGACACATAATACGCAGCTACAAACCCTTTGGCTACTGCCGTTTGAACTGTATAAGCTGCGTGCATATGGCTTCCTAAACCGGAATAGTAATCCGTTTTCAACGTCATAGCCGTAGCGTCATGATCTGTTTTGTAGTAGGAATTCCTGTCCGGACCGCAAATTCTTTCTTTTTCTTCATATTCAAGCGCTTTCAGCAGATATTTCCTCAGCTGCTCATACTGTTCCCTGCGTTTCTTTTCTTCAGCAGGAGAACATCTTTGCAGCAGCTCTGAAAACTCAGTCAGCTTTGCGGCAATCAGCTTTGTGTCAATGATCCCGAATTCGGGTATGCCTCTTTCCAGTCCGTTTATCTGCAGCAGCGTCCTGACCTTGTCACATAAACGGTTGTGAAATGTTGTTGGTTTCCATACAAACTTGTATTTGTTTGCATCTGCTTCGATCTTTGTGCCGTCATTATATACGTCGTCTGCACAGATCCCACACTCCAGAAAAATTGCACTTACGATCTTCGAGAAAATCATGTCTGCATTCGGCACAATATACCGGTTAATGTAATTGCTGATCGTTTTAAAGTTCGGCTGCTCCTGCTGCATCAAACTGATGTACCGCAAGTCGTTTCTGCATGCGGATTCGATCTCCCTTAACGACCCGCCGCCAAATGCAAAGCCATACAGGATAACTGCCAGTAAATCATACTGATTGTATGCTGGTCTTCCCATTGTGTCCGCTTGCTCTGGGACGACAGATCGTATGACCTCCGCCACTCCGGATTTTTCCAAAAGCTGTAGAAAACGATCCAGTTTTTCCGATTCCTTCACATCTATAGTGTAGGAAGGGAACAAATACTGTTTCCGTATGGTAAAATATCTCATGGTTTTATATCTCCTAGCAAAAGATATCTTACCAAAAAAGGCTCCGGGTTCGATTCCCTGAGCCTTTTCTCCTGTTTTGTGTGCCATTTTTGTGGAATAAATAGAGCTGTGTAAATTTTGACTTTTTACACAGCCCCTTTTTTATATGTGAAGGTCATAAAAAGGTTATCCCTGAAGGCCCCTTTCCTGACGCTCCATGTTCTCTACAACGATATCATAGATCTCTCCGAGACCCGCGCAGTATTCCAGGACCTGCCAGGGCTCGTTGGTGTGAAAATGGATTTTGATCAGGGTCTCATCCCCGACCGCGAGAAGAGAGTCACCGTCAAAATGTTCGGTAATGTAATCGTTGATCTCGTCTTCGGACAGATTTTCGCCCTCGATCAGCAGCTGTGTGTCAAAAACGTATTCAAGCATAGAAAAGAACCTCCATATGGGATTATTACGGCACTGCGAAAAGCATATTACCAGTCAAAGTGCGTCCTTGAGACAGGAAAGACCGTCAGAGACGGGGTGAGCCGGACAGAATTCCTTGTGCCATCTTTTACATAAACGTATTATTACAGTCTGGCAGACAAAAACGCAAGCGCAAACCGGAAGAAAACGAGGATAGAAGCTGCGTCCGTTATCGTAGTGATCATCGGAGACGCCATCAGCGCAGGATCGACCTTCAGGCTTTTGGCGAGCATCGGGAGAAGGCAGCCCAGTGATTTAGCGATCAGTATCGTGCACACGAGCGTGGAGCAAACGACGACCGCAATGCCGCTGTCATGATACTGAATGGAGATACGGATGAAATTGACGGTTGCAAGAACGGCACCGCAAAGCAGAGCGACACGGATTTCCTTCCACCATACCCGGAAGAGATCCTTTCCTTCAATTTCACCAAGCGCAAGTCCGCGGATGATCATGGTGGACGCCTGTGAGCCGCAGTTGCCGCCGGTATCCATCAGCATCGGAATAAAGGAAACCAGAAGAGGAATGGCTGCAATTGCCGCTTCATAGTGCTCCAGCATGGCGCCCGTCAGCATGGCGGATACCATCAGGACCAGAAGCCACACGATACGGTTACGAGCAAGCTGCCATACGGGTGTTTTCAGATAGCTCTCATCCGACGGATTCATACCGGCCATCTTTTCAAAGTCTTCCGTGTTCTCCTCGACGATGACATCGATCGCGTCGTCGATAGTAATAACGCCGACAAGACGGTTTTCCTGGTCGACAACCGGAATGGATGTTACGTCGTACTTTGAGAAAAGGTTTGCGACTTCTTCCCGGTCGGTATGCGTCTGAACGGAAATGATGTAATCCTCGGAGAGATCGTCGACCAGTGTATCTGGATCGGCGAGAACGATTTCACGGAGCGTGACCTCGCCCTCCAGCTTGCGGTCGCGCGACACGATAAAACAGGTTTCTATGGTTTCCTTGTCAACACCGGTAAGGCGGATCTCTTTCAGGGCATCGCCTGCCGTCATGCCTTTTTTCAGGGAAACATATTCGTTCGTCATGAGGCTGCCGGCGCTGTCTTCCGGATACTGCAGATACCGGTTGATCAGAGCACGTTCGTCTTTCGGTGTATTCCGAAGGACACGCTGTACGACATTCGCAGGCATTTCCTCAATCAAATCGACGCAGTCGTCAAGGAACATATCGTCAAGAATACTTCTCAACTCCACGTCGGTGATGGCCTCAATGATTTTTTGCTGGATGTCCGGCTCCAGATAGGTAAAGACTTCCGCGGCGGTCTGTTTGGGGAGAAGCCTGAAAAAGCGCAGCATACTGTCGCGGTCGGATATTTCGGAAAAGACTTCGGCAATATCCGCCTCGTGCATGTCGGCAATCAATTGTTTCAGTGCGACATACTGCCGCGAACGCAGCAGTTCGAGAACACGATCGATCATATGAATCCTCCTCAGTAGCGGTGATCCATATGAAATACGGACACCGCGGTTGTTTTTGTGCTTTCAGATGTATCGCACCTGTGTACAGGCCCGGCGTCCATATCGGTTCTCCTTTCGAAAAGATTTTCTTTGCGAATCTATTTTACGTCACAATCGGGATTGTGGCAAGAAAAAACGAAAAACGGCTGAAGATCAAGGATTTTTGACAATGATATTGCATTGATGATAAGATACACAAGAGCTTTTTGGAGGTAGAGAAATGGCGGATGTAACGGCGATTATTCTGACGAAAAATGAGGAAAAGAATATTCGTGCCTGTCTTGAATCCATTTCAGGGTTTGTCAAACGGACTGTTGTTGTGGATTCCGGAAGCGAAGACAAAACGGTGGAAACGGCAAAAGCCCTTGGAGCGGATGTTTATGAGAATCCGTTCTGCTACTATGCGCAGCAGTTCAACTGGGGGTTGAACAATACCGGAATTCAAACGGAATGGGCGCTTCGGCTTGACGCGGACGAGCGGTTTACCGCAGAACTCTGCGAGGAATGCGAGAAACTCCTTGCTTCCGCAGAGGGTACGGACATCAATGGAATTGCGATGGAGGCGGATCTCTATTTTCTGGGCAGGCTCATGAAGCACGGACTTGCCAACAGACGGAAAATCATGCTGTTCCGGGTCGGCCATGGGTGCATGGAGGACAGGAAGCGGGATCCCCATACGGTTATCACGGACGGAAGATATCTGACCGCAAAGAACCGTTTCGTGCATTATGACTTCAAGAATATTGACCATTATGTGGCCAAATGCAACTGGTATGCAATCCGCGAGGTCCAAGATTACATGGCTTTCAAGGCCGGGGCATCCCAGGAAGTCAATACGGAAAAACGGTTGCAGCTGCATCGGAAAAACAAGTTTTCCATTTACTATCGCGCTCCGAAATTTCTGAGGTGTTTTCTGTGGTTCTGCTATAACTACTATTTAAGGCTGGGATTCCTCGACGGTACAGAGGGATACATCTATCACTGGCTGGAATGCTATTCCTACCGTTTTCTTGTAGACGCGAAAATATTCGAAAAGGAAAAATTCGGCGGCAACTCCGACGAACTGAAGGCGTTCGGTAAATGAGAAGCGATTTGAGAGTGCTTCAGATATTGAACATGCGTTCCGTGAATAACGGTATTATCTCCTATGTTTTCGCGGAAATGGATGCTCTGGAAGGCCGTGTCCGGAGTGATTTTGTTATGGTGAATGAACCGGACGCCCAGTTAAAGAAGCATATCGCAAAACTCGGCGGAAAACTGTTTGTGCTTCAAATGCGAAACAGGAATCCGCTTGCGTATATTATTAAGTTGTCCCGTATTATGCGGGAAGGAGAGTACGACGCTATACATGCGCACGGGAACAGCTGCACCCTTCTAACGGAGATGACGGCTGCAAAAATCGCCGGAATGAGGATTAGGGTTGCGCATGCGCACAATACGTGCTGCAATCAGAAATTTCTCCATGTCGTGTTGCGCCCTTTCTTTGACAGAAGTTATACCGCTGCTGCTGCCTGCGGAGATGCGGCCGGCAGATTTCTGTACGGGGAAAAACCCTTTACGGTTCTGAAGAACGGTATCGAAACGGCAAAGTTTGCATTTGATGCCGATATCCGGAGACGCGTCAGGGAAAAGATGAACGTCGGGGATCGGTTTGTTGTGCTTCACGTCGGAGGCTTTAATGATTACAAAAACCAGGTGTTTCTGATAAACCCTTTGCTCCGTGCAATGAAGAACCGCGACGATCTGGTCATGTTTTTTGCCGGAGACGGGGAACGGCTGGAAGCCGCCAGGGAAAAAGCGGGGAATGATCCAAGGATACAGTTTCTCGGAAAGCGGTCGGATGTGCCGGAACTGCTTGCGGCTGCAGACCTGTTTGTGCTGCCGTCGCTGCATGAGGGCTTTCCGATTTCTCTGATTGAGGCGCAGGCATCGGGTCTTCCGTGCCTGGTATCGAACGCGGTCACAAAGGACAGCGCCATAACCGACCAGGTACGTTTTCTTCCTCTGGACGAAGCGAAATGGCAAGACGCTCTGGAAAAAGCCTTGCCGGAAGAAATGGAAAAGAGAGCTTTCGGATCGGAACGCGTTAAGGAAGCGGGATATGAAAGAACGGATACTGCAGAAGACCTCCTGAAGTTCTACCGGAGTCAGACAGAAACAGCACGGAGAGGGTTGTGAAAGAAAAAACGCTTGAAAAGCTGTATATCATAACTAGAAGCATGAAGGCGGGCGGCTGTGAGCACGTGATTGCCCAACTGGCCAACCGATTCTGCTCGGAAGGAATAGAAGTCAGCCTGTTTACCGTATACAGGCATGAAAGTTTTTATCCGCTCGACGAGCGAATTTCCGTCCGGTCTCTGAACGACCGTGAAGAAGGAAGATCACGGGATACTTTCAGCGTGTTCCGCCAATTCCGCCAACTTGTGCGGGACGGAAAACCGGACGCGGTTCTCGCAATGCCGGACATGGTTAATGTTTGGACCTCAATCTTCCTTGCGGGGACGGGGATCCCTGTTATTGTTTCGGAAAGGAACGATCCTGCCAGATTCCCTGCAAGCAAAATGAAGCGGCTCCTGCGCAGACCGGCATACTGGTTCGCAAGGGGGTTTATTTTCCAGACACATCAGCAGAAAGCTTTTTTTCCTAAAAGGATACAGGAACTGGGAACGATCATTGACAATCCCCTTGACGCGGAAAACATGCCACCGGCTTACTCCGGACAGCGTGAGAAGACGGTCGTTACTGCCGCAAGGCTTGCTCCCCAAAAGAACCTTATGCTCCTGATCGAGGCGTTTCGTACTTATTTGAAAGCGCATCCGGACTGGAAGCTGATCATATACGGAGAAGGTTACGAAAGGGAAAAGCTGGAAAATGCTGCCGGGGAATTGCTGAACGGCACGGTGTTTCTGCCGGGCGAGAATAAGGAACTCGCTGAAGCAATCAGAACGGCCGGCATGTTTGTGCTGAGCAGTGATTATGAAGGGATGCCTAACGCACTGATAGAAGCGATGGCGCTCGGTATTCCGTGCGTTTCCACCGACTGCCCTATTGGCGGCCCTGCGTCTCTGATTCAACAGGAGGAGAACGGAATCCTTGTCCGGACCGGAGATGCTGCGGGGATGGCGGATGCAATGGGCAGGATTGCGGACGATCCCGCATTTGCAGCTTTTATCGGGAAAAATGCTGAACAGATCAGGCGCAGGCTTGAGATAGGTGCGGTTGCGGATAAATGGCGTTTATATATCGAGAAAGTGATCGAGGTCAAGAAGGAGAGAGCAGAAACATGACGATACTTGTCACCGGCGCGGCCGGATTTATCGGATACCATCTTAGCAGGAGGTTGCTTTCCGAAGGGAACAGCATCATAGGACTGGACAATCTGAACGACTACTATGACCCGGAACTGAAAAAAGCGAGACTTAAACAGCTTGAACCGATGAAAGGCTTCCGGTTTATCAAAGGAGATCTGACGGATTCCGAACTGATCGACCGTCTTTTTATGGAGAACAGGCCTGAAATCGTCGTGAATCTTGCGGCTCAGGCGGGAGTGCGTTACAGCATCGAGAACCCCGAAAGTTATATTAATTCGAACCTGATCGGTTTTTTCCGGATCCTTGAAGCGTGCAGGCATTACCCGGTCAGGCATTTGGTTTACGCGTCCAGTTCTTCCGTATACGGGAATCAGGAAAAGACGCCTTTCAGTGTGGATGACCGCGCGGATCAACCCATCAGTCTGTATGCTGCTACCAAAAGAAGCGGAGAGATGATGGGGTACTGCTACAGCCACCTGTACGGGATTCCTATGACAGGACTGAGGTTTTTCACCGTATACGGTCCATGGGGCAGACCGGACATGGCGTATTTCAGTTTTACCCGTAAAATACTTGCCGGGGAAACGATCCGCGTATTCAATTTCGGGGATCAGTATCGTGATTTTACCTATGTTGACGACATCGTGGAAGGAATCATGAGACTTCTGGATGATCCGCCGGAAGCAAAAAGCGGAAATGCCAGACACAGAGTCTACAATATCGGGAACAATCACCCGGAAAAACTGCTCCGATTCATTGAAATTCTGGAAGACACGATAGGAAAGACGGCAAAAAAAGAGTTCCTTCCCGCTCAGCCCGGAGACGTTTTCCAAACCTATGCGGATATAGGGCCGCTTGAGAGAGATTACGGGTTCCGGCCGGGAACATCTTTGGAAGAAGGGCTGAAACAATTCTATCAATGGTATGCATCCTATTACGGCTAAACATAACTATTCATATATGCAGAAAAACAGACCGAGAGGTCTGTTTTTACGATTCGTTGAAGAATTTGTGAACCTTTCCGCGCTGCACGAGCTATACGGAACCGATATGGTAAAATGAACCTATCTATAGGATGACGAGGTATGTGCTGTGAAAAAGATTCGTCCTAGAAAAAGGATTTTCAGAGTGAATACACCTGCCGCATTCGGTATTCTCTGCGCACTGCTGCTGGCATTGCTGGCAGGTATTATCTATGCGCTCGCAGCGGGCGTGATCAAACCCGCCATCGTGCGCGCCGAAGCTGCAAGAGCGACCGAGGTGCCGGAGGCAATCGTAACACCTGCCCCTACAGAAGAGCCGAAAGCGGAGATCGATGTAGAGAATCTGGAAGGAAATGTCGCGACGACTGTCGATCCGATCACCGGTGAACTGGTTACGGCGGAAGTAACGGCCGAGGAAACACCGGTTCCGAAGGATCTGCCATTGTCCGGCATAACGATTGCGGTTGATGCCGCAAAGAGCCGAGGGGGAGAGCACAAGGGCGTTTCTTCAGGGACATATGAATATCGCATCAATCTGACATTCGCGCAGGCGCTTCAGAAAGAACTGGAGAGTCTCGGGGCAAAAGTCGTCATGACAAGAACGGACAACGACTCGGTTGTGGATTCCAAAGCAAGAATCTCGACGGTCAATAACAGCGATGCGGTACTGCTGATCTCGTTGTTCTGCAATGACATTGATTCCTCCAAAACCAGAGGCGCGGAAGCATTTGTGGCAAAGAACAATGATTCTGTGGAGAACTCGAAGCTGCTGGCTGCCAACGTGCTGACAGCGTACACGGAAGGAACGGGAATGCCGATTCGGATGACTACGGCAGGGACACTGCGTGTTGTTACCGATAAATCTGTTCTGACGGGATCAAAGGTGCCCGCAGTAGGGCTGGTTCTTGGGCAGCTGAGCAACAGGACGGACGATGCAAATCTGAATGATACCGCATTTGTGACAAAAGCGGTGCAATCCATCGCCAAGGGAATCAGAACGTATCTCGGGAAATAAACATGGATCTAACAGAAATGCGGTGCAGCCTGTGCTTATTTGGATTTGTCCGATGCATTGCATTTATAAGCTGTTCGATGTTTGACGAATAAAGAGCCTAGGAATTGTTAAAACAAAAAAGAACGGAAGCCTGAAAGGGCTTCCGTTTTTCTGTCTATCGTACGGCCGTATGTCATAGGTGTTCGATTAGCACAGAGAAGCAATGGCCTGGACGGATATGCAGAGCCCGCGGCCTTCATCGTTCATTCCCTCCGTCGTTGTTGCGCCGAGTGTGACACAAGTGGGAGAAATACCGGCGGCTTCTGCGAGGCGGCGGGACATTTCGGAAAGATACGGCGCCATTTTTGGTTTCTGTGCGATGATGGTCGCGCTGATCTGACGGGGATACAGCTTTTTAGCGGCAAGAAGTGCGACGACTTGCCTTAGCAGCTGAACGCTGTCCGCCCCCTCATATTCCGGATCCGTGTCGGGGAAGAGATGCCCGATATCCGGCAAACCTCCCGCGCTCAGCAGCGCATCCATGACAGCGTGCGCCAGAACATCAGCATCCGAATGGCCAAGTAAACCCTTTTCATAAGGGATCTCTACGCCGCCAAGAATCAACTTCCGGTTTTCGACAAGGCGATGCGTGTCGAAACCTATGCCATATAGGAGAAGACGCCGCTCGGCTCTGGTGAAATCGTCCGGAAAAGTCAGCTTGAAATTATCCTCGCTTCCGGGAACAAAATGCGGAACATTTCCTGCCAGCATAAAGAGAGCGCAATCATCCGTAGCGGCTTCGGTATGCCCGACATAGGCGTCCCGTATGCTTGCATAATGAAAAGCCTGGGGTGTCTGCATCCGCATTAGACCGTCGCGGCTCACGGGTGAGATGCACGAATCGGTTGTGCGGTACACAGTATCGGTGAGGGGAACCGCAGCGATACCGCTTCCGTATTGCTTTGCGGATTGGATGCAGGCGCGTACGAGATCGGGAGAAACCAGACATCTTGCCGCATCATGGATAACGGCGATATCTCCTTCGGAAGACAGAAGCGCGTTCCTGACAGAATCACTTCTCGTGGCTCCTCCCGGAACGATATCGTTTGGGATAGGACAATTCAATGCGCGCACAAAACGGTCCGTCGATTCGCTGACAACAAAAAGCAGTTTGGTAATGCCGCCCTCTATCAGAGCGTTCATACTGCGTTCAATGGCAGATTTTCCCGCAATCGGCCGCTGAAGCTTGTCAAAACCCATGCGCTGGGATGAGCCTGCGCACAGAAGAATTCCGACAACGTGTTCATTCCGCATCCTGGGTCGCCCCGCTTTCTGAAATCACGGTGTACATTTCAGCAGCCCCGGCTTTTGTCGCGTACTCGGAAATGCTGTCGACGCGGACGGTCATGGATCTGGACCCGAACCGTATTTCGATTACATCTCCGACATTGACGTCGCTGGAGGGCTTAGCGGTTTTCCCGTTGATGGAAATACGGCCTGCGCCGGCCGCTTCATTTGCGACCGTTCTGCGCTTTATGATTCTGGATATCTTGAGATACTTATCAAGGCGCATACATATACTCCTGAAAATAAATGCTTTTTTCAATCGTATGAGGAAAAGAGCATGATTGTCAAGTTGCCTTCCTGGTGCTATGATTGGTATTGTCACGGGGGCGCCCGCCGATGGCGGCGGGCTGAGAGGTACTCCTGGAACCTGTTGGGTCATGCCAGCGCAGGAAAGTGACACATAAGAGTGTTCATTTGACGGTGCTGAGAAGCACCGTTTTTTTGTAAGGGAGAAAGAAAGATGAAATTTAAATTGTTTGAGAAATTGGCTTCTCTGGAGGGGCTGGACCTTATTATGCTGATCATTGCCGCGGCTCTGTTCGTGGTGATACTGTTCTTCGCAGTGAAATACCGCCAAAACTTAAAGAACCGCAGCAGCAAGATCAATACAACGAGGGCCTTGGTTTACGGCGCGCTGTGCCTTACACTTTCATTTGTTCTGTCATATATTAAGCTGTTTTCCATGCCGTTAGGCGGATCCATTACGCTTGCATCCATGCTTCCTCTCATGATGTATGCGTCTGCATTCGGGCCGTTTTACGGTTTTGCTGCTGCATTCGCGTATGCTTTGCTGCAGATTATCCAGGGCGCATGGATCGTGCATCCGGTTCAGTTCATACTGGATTACTTCGTGGCGTTTACGTGCCTCGGCCTTCCGAGCCTGTTCCGCGACAAACTGACGCTCGGAGTGATTGTCGCCGGGTTCTCGCGCATGCTTGTTTCGACGGTATCCGGAGCGATTTTCTTTGCGGACAGCGGGCTGGATTACGGTTTTGCTAATCCGTGGACCTATTCATTCCTTTATAACATGCTGACGATCGGAGTGGACACCTTGATCTGCGCAGGCATTTCCCTCATACCCGCGATTAAAAAACTGAGGAAAAGCATGTGCTGAATTGAAAACTGCATATTCGCTGGGATATAATACAAGGCAGACTTAATTGTAAGGAAGACTTGTAGGATGTTTAAGGCAGAGATTGCAAAAGCGCTTGCGGAGAAGATTGAACTTGATGCCTCCGCGGTTGAAGATATGCTGGAGATCCCGCCCAATCCCGAACTAGGGGATTATGCGTTCCCGTGCTTTCGGCTTGCGAAGACCATGCGGAAAGCCCCTGCGCTGATTGCGGCGGAACTGGCCGGGACGGTCAGAAAACCAAAATGTGTCGAAAAGGTGCTGTCGGCGGGCGGATATGTGAATTTCGTGCTTGACCGGGGTTTCCAGGCAAAATCCGTACTGGAAAAAATCAAAACCGACGGAAAGAACTATGGGGGAAGCAGCGAAGGCGGCGGAAGGAATGTCTGTATCGACTATTCCTCCGTGAATATCGCAAAGCCTCTTCATATAGGACATCTTCCGTCGACGGTCATCGGAAATTCTCTCTACCGCATTTTTGAGCACATGGGATACAACTCCGTCGGGATCAACCATCTTGGCGACTGGGGAACCCAGTTCGGCAAGATGATTGTCGCGTACCGGCTCTGGGGAAGCAGAGAATCGGTCGAAGCAGGCGGAGTAGATGAACTTGTCAAGCTTTATGTCAGATTTCACCAAGAGGCTGAAAATGATGAAAGCCTGAACGATCAGGCGCGTTCATGGTTCAGAAAGATCGAGGAAAACGATCCTGAAGCCATGGACCTTTTCAGCTGGTTCAAAGAGATTACCCTGAAAGAAGTTCAGGAAGTCTTCGACATGATGGGGATCCGTTTCGACAGTTATGCCGGCGAAAGCTTCTATAATGACAAAATGGACCGCGTTGTGGATGAACTGCGTGAGAAACACCTTCTGATCAAGGACCAGGGCGCGCAGATTGTTGATCTTTCCGACTATAAGATGCCCCCGTGCATTATTCTCCGCTCCGATGGAGCAACACTGTACGCAACCAGAGATATTGCCGCGGCGCTGTACAGAAAAGACACATACGATTTCGCGAAATGTCTTTACGTTGTCGCCTATCAGCAGAACCTGCATTTCAGACAATGGTTCAAAGTAGTGGAGCTGATGGGGTATGAATGGGCAAAAGATCTGACGCATGTGGCGTTTGGCATGGTTTCCGGCACGGAGGGAGCGTTCTCGACACGCAAGGGAAACATGGTTAAGCTTCGCGACGTATTGCAGGCGTCCATCGATAAAACAAGAGCGATTATCCGCGAGAAAAGTCCCGATTTGGAAGACGCTGACGGAATCGCAAAAGAGGTCGGGATCGGAGCGCTGGTTTGGAGCATGCTGTACAACGGAAGAATCAAGGATGTTGTATTCGACTGGGATACTATCCTGAACTTCGACGGAGAAACGGGACCGTATGTGCAATATACGCACGCAAGGGCGTGCTCGGTTCTTCGGAAGGCAAAACCGGAAGGCACCCCGGACTACAGCCTGCTGTGCGATGACGAAAGCAGAGCGCTGATCGCAGCGCTTGGCGCGTTTCCTGAAGCTGTTCGCGAAGCTGCGGAGAAATACGAGCCGTACCTTGTTTCGAGAGCCGTCATGCAGATCTGCCAGACATTCAACCGTTTTTACTATGAACAGCGTATCATGACGGAGGATGCGGCGCTTCGAAACGCAAGGTTGACACTGACGGAAGCAGCGCGGGATGTCATCGCGATCGGATTGAATTTAATCGGGCTTTCTGCCCCGGAAAGGATGTAAATTTCAGTATGATAGACATCAAACTGATCAGAGAAAACCCTGAACTGGTTAAGGAAAATATCAGAAAAAAGTATCAGGATGAGAAGCTCATCCTTGTTGATGAGGTAGTGGAGCTGGATTTGGAACTTCGGAAGGCTATCAAGAAGGGAGACGACCTTCGCAACTTCAGAACGGTCACAAGCAAGGAGATCGGAAAGCTGATGGCCGCAGGAGAGCGGGAAAAAGCGGAGGAAACGAAGAAAAAAGTCACGGCGATCGCGGATGAAATGGCAGCGCTGGATACAAAGCGGGAAGAGCTTTCCGCTGAGATCCGGAAGAGAATGCTGGTGATCCCGAACATAATCGATCCGGAAGTTCCGATCGGACGGGATGACACGGAAAATGTTGAGATCGAGCGGTTCGGTGAACCGGTTGTTCCGGATTATGAAATTCCCTATCATGCGGAGATCATGGAGAGACTCTCGGGGCTGGATCTGGACAGCGCCAGAAAAACGTCCGGAAACGGGTTCTATTATCTGAAGGGAGACATTGCAAGACTCCATTCGGCGGTGCTCTCCTACGCGCGTGACTTTATGATCGATCGAGGCTTTACCTACTGCATCCCTCCGTATATGATTCGATCCAATGTCGTGACGGGAGTTATGAGCTTTTCCGAGATGGAAGACATGATGTATAAAATCGAGGGAGAAGATCTTTACCTGATCGGAACGAGCGAACACTCTATGATCGGGAGCTTTATAGACAGATTTCTGGAGGAAAGCGAGCTTCCCCAGTGCCTTACCAGCTATTCCCCGTGCTTCAGAAAGGAAGTAGGCGCACATGGTATCGAAGAGAGAGGCGTTTACAGAATTCATCAGTTTGAAAAGCAGGAAATGGTCGTTGTCTGTCTGCCGGAAGAGAGCAGGACATGGTTTGACAAAATGTGGAAGATAACGGTTGACTTCTTCCGCACTCTGGATATTCCGGTAAGAACGCTGGAATGCTGCTCGGGCGATCTGGCGGATCTGAAGGTCAGGAGTCTTGATGTTGAAGCATGGTCTCCAAGACAGAAGAAGTATTTTGAAGTTGGGAGCTGCAGCAATCTCGGAGACGCGCAGGCACGCCGCCTTGGCATACGTGTTCGGAACAAGGCAAAGGGGAATTATTATCCGCACACATTGAACAACACGGTTGTTGCGCCGCCCCGCATGCTGATAGCGTTTCTTGAGAACAATCTGAACGAAGACGGAACGATCCGCATCCCCGAAGCGCTGAGACCGTATATGGGTGGAAAGACGCAGATCGGTTGATTCTTTACAAACGATCCTGTTACGGCTATAATGGGGCAGTAAACCTAGGAACGGGACAAACAGCAGGATACAACCCGGAAAAAGCGAGCCGTAGTCGGTGAAAGACGGACCGGAGTGACCTGTATGCATCACCCGCGAGGGCGCTTCTGAAGATAGTAGGAAACGACGTGTACTCACGTTACAGAGCAAGAGCGGGCAGACATGTTCTGCCAAACAGGGTGGTACCGCGGAAATTATGCTTTTCGTCCCATTTGAGGGACGAAAAGTTTTTTTATTGATTTATGGAGGAGACAGAATGTACAAAAAAGTATCGACGGACATGAATTTTGTGCCCAGAGAAAAAGAGATCCTTGATTTTTGGAAGGAAAATCAGGTGTTTGAAAAGAGCGTGGAGCTTCGGAAAGGCGCGCCGACTTATACGTTCTTTGACGGACCTCCTACGGCGAACGGACGTCCGCACATCGGTCATGTTGAAACAAGAGCCATTAAGGACTTGATTCCCCGGTACCGGACTATGAAGGGATATGATGTTCTGAGAAAGGCGGGCTGGGATACGCATGGGCTTCCTGTCGAGCTGGAAGTGGAGCGGAACCTTGGACTGGACGGGAAGGAACAGATCGAGCGGTACGGAGTTGAACCATTCGTCGAAGAATGCAAAAAGTCCGTTTGGAAGTATAAAACCGAATGGGAGCAGATGTCAGACCGTGTCGCGTTCTGGGCGGACATGAAAGATCCGTATATCACATACGACAACAACTATATCGAGTCAGAATGGTGGGCGCTCAAGAAGATCCATGAGAAGGGGTTGTTGTACAAGGGATATAAAATTGTTCCTTACTGCCCGCGCTGCGGAACAGCTCTGGCCAGCCATGAGGTTGCGCAGGGATATAAGGACGTCAAGGAAACATCCGCCATCGCAAAGTTCTATCTTGACGAAGAACCGGATGTAGCGGTGCTCGCATGGACCACAACCCCTTGGACGCTTCCCTCCAACACCGGTCTTTGTGTCAATGCTGCTTTTGAATATGCTTATGTCGAGCAGGACGGGAACAAGTATCTGCTTGCGGAAGCGCTGATCGGTCAGGTTCTCGGTGATAATGTCCGGGTACTGAAAAAAGTGATGGGTGCCGATCTTGTCGGAAAGACATACAGGCCGCTGTTCGATCTGCCGGTAAATTTCAGAGGTAAGATCGGGTACAGAATCGTAGCCGATGATTATGTAACGCTGGATGCCGGAACAGGGATCGTCCATATTGCGCTTGCGTTTGGTGAAGACGACAACCGCGTAGGACAGGCATACGATCTTCCGTTCCTTCAGTTGGTTGATACCAGAGGTCGTATGTGCGGCGGAACGCCTTTTGACGGCGTGTTTGTCAAAGACGCGGATTCCATGGTTCTGGATTATCTGCAGCAGAAGGGAACGCTTTTTGCTGCATTGCCCTTCGAGCACAGCTATCCGTTTTGCTGGCGCTGCGACACCCCTCTGATTTACTATGCCCGCGAAAGCTGGTTCATCAAAATGACGCAGGTCAAGGACAAGCTGATCCGCTTTAACAGGAGCATCAACTGGATCCCGGACAACATCAAGGAAGGCCGAATGGGCAACTTCCTGGAAGGAGTTATCGACTGGGGACTCAGCCGCGAACGCTACTGGGGAACGCCGCTTCCTGTCTGGACCTGCGAATGCGGGTGCACCCACGTGATCGGCAGCCGGGAAGAGCTTAAGCGGATGAGCAGAAACTGTCCGGACGATATCGAACTTCACAAGCCGTATATCGATCAGGTGGATGTGATCTGTCCTGAATGCGGAAAGATCATGAAGCGTGAACCCGTGGTGCTGGACTGCTGGTTTGATTCCGGATCCATGCCGTTCGCACAGTGGCATTATCCTTTTGAGAACAAGGAGATATTTGAAAAACGTTATCCGGCGGATTTCATATCGGAAGCGATCGATCAGACACGCGGATGGTTCTACACGCTGTTGGCCATTTCGACATGCTTGTTTGATGAACCGGCGTTTAAGAACTGTGTTGTCATGGGCCATGTCCAGGATATGGACGGCCGTAAGATGTCAAAGCATCTCGGGAACGTTGTCGATCCGTGGTCGGTTCTCGACAGGCAGGGCGCGGACGCTGTCAGATGGTATTTCTATTCTTCCAGCATGCCGTGGCTTCCCTGCAGATTCTCCGGCGAAGCGGTTTCGGAAACGCAGCGGAAGTACATGGGAACACTTTGGAATACCTATGCGTTCTATGTATTATATGCGGATATCGACGGTTTCGATCCGACCAAGTATTCGCTAAAAGACTGCGTCCTTTCCGAAATGGATAAATGGGTGCTGTCCAGACTCAACACGCTGATCGCCGGCGTTGACAGCGATCTTGAGAACTTCCGCATCACGGAAGCGGCAAGAGATATGCAGGACTTTGTGGATGAACTATCAAACTGGTATGTACGCCGCTGCAGGGACCGTTACTGGGGAAGCGAAGAGACGCCCGACAAGATTTCGGCGTATATGACTCTCTATACGGTTCTTGAAACGATGGCGCGTCTTTCTGCCCCGTTTACGCCGTTCATGTCCGAGCAGATCTATCAGAACATAGTCCGTTCGGTCGACAAGAATGCACCGCTGTCCGTTCACTTCTGTGAGTATCCCGTATCGGACCAGTCAAGAATTGATCCGGATCTCGAGCAAAACATGGCAAAGGTTCTTGAACTGGTGACGCTCGGCAGGGCAGCCAGAAATGAATCGAACATGAAAATCAGACAGCCGCTTCCAGAGATGTTTGTTCAGGGAGAGGCGATGGAAGACGAGTTCACCGCCATCATTTCTGAAGAGCTGAACGTGAAAGCGGTTCACTTCGTGGAAGATGCATCCGGATTCATTTCCTACAAGGTCAAGCCGCAGCTCAGAACGCTCGGTCCGCGCTACGGGAAACTCCTTTCGGCAATCAGCGCTCACCTTGCGGAGGAAGGAACGGGAGATCGTGTGGTCGAGGCAACAACTGGAGGCGGAAAGTACAAGGTGACGCTGAGCGGTACAGAAATCGAGCTGTCTGCGGAAGATGTGCTGGTATCCGCACAGCAGAAGGAAGGATATGTCAGCGCGACCGACAATGGAACGACGATTGTTCTGAACACGAACCTGACGCAGGAACTGATTGAAGAAGGCTTTGCAAGAGAACTGGTATCAAAGCTTCAGACGATGCGCAAAGAAGCGGGATTTGAAGTTGCCGATCATATAACCGTCTCCTTCTCCGGAAACGACAGAATCGGAGCGATTCTTGAAAAATATGGCGAACGGATCCTGAAAGATGTTCTCGGAGATAGTCTGACGGAAGGACAGCCTGAAGGTTATGTAAAGGAATGGAACATCAACGGAGAAACCGTAACGCTCGGAGTGAAAAAAGCATGAATACACTTGAGTTGATCCGTTCAAGAAGAAGTTATAGAGGGAAATATCTTCCGGATCCCGTCCCAAGGGAAGACTTGCGCGCCATCATGGAGGCAGGGCTTGCGGCACCGTCCGGATGCAACAAGCAGACAACCTCCCTGATTGCCGTGGACGATTCGACAATTCTTTCGAACCTGCACAGCGTTATCACGCCGGACATTGCCG
>JAFPXU010000010.1 GCA_017394605.1 Clostridia bacterium
ATCGCCGTCCTTGTGTGCCTGCTTTTCTATTATCTGCGAGGCCGCTGGGGAGATACCATGCCCGCCGAGGCGATGATCACGGCGATCATCTGCCTGCAGCCGAATCTGGAGAATACGAAGTCATTCGCCCTGAACCGTCTGATCGGAACGCTGATCGGCGGCTTCTGGGGCCTTGTGTTCCTTCTGATCGCGTCCCTGACCGGGATCGCGTCCGTTCCCATCCTGACGCTTGCCGTCATGGCGGCGGGGCTTCTGCCCACGCTGTATACGACGATCCTTCTGAAACGGCCCGGCACGTCCAGCCTCGCGGGGATCGTATACCTGTGCGTCGTCGTCTCCTTCCCGGACATCAGCGAGCCGCTCGGAAGCGCCGCGGAGCGCATCCTGGGCGTCCTGGTCGGGACCGCTGCCGCAATCCTCGTCAATGTGATCCGCGTGCCGCGGGACAGGCGGCTGGACCGCGTGTTCTTCCTCCGGACGAAGGACCTCCTTCCGAACCGTTTTTCCGAGATGTCGCCCTCCGTGCTGTATCACCTGAATTCCATGTACCGTGACGGCGCCAGGCTCTGCCTCGTCAACGAACACGCCCCCGCGTTCTACTCGGAGCAGATGCAGGGGATCAAGATGACCGTTCCGATGATCGTCATGGACGGCGCGGCCGTGTATGACACGAACGAGAACCGGTATATCCATCAGCAGACGCTCGCCTTCGAATCGGCGAAAGAGGTCCGCGAAGTACTGGCCGCGGAAGGCCTGAGCTTCTTCACCTACACGATCCACAGGGACAAACTCTGCATCTTCCATCAGGGAGAGCCCACCGCGTCCGAACAGGTAATGCTCGAGAGGATGCGCCGTTCCCTGTACCGGCACTACCTGGATGAGGAGATCTACAAGACGGCGGAGATCGTCTGCTTCAAGGTGTACGGAACCGACGAAGAGGTCCGGAACATTGCCAAGACCATCATCCCTTCCCTCACCCCCGGCCTGACGCGCACAGAGATCCGCCCGCAGGAAGGCGTCCCCGGCATCAGCGCGCTCTACATCTACTCCTCCGAAGCTACGGTTTCCAAAGCGGAGGACTGGGTCGCGGACTACCTCGGGAACGGGGAAACCCGCCTGACGAAAGAGGAGATCCGGCTCCGCGAAGGCTGCCGTAACGAGCGCGACGCCATGCGGCTGATCCGTGCGGTCTATCTCCGGTTCCGACCGTATAAGTGGTCGAGGAAGCGGTAAATCCTCCCGCCGGATCAATGTATCTATTTGCGATCATGCCCTGCATGGTCGCTTTTTTCATGCCGGAACGGACAGCGTTTCCCTTCCGGCGAATTGACAGTATCAGGAAAGGAAGAAAGCAAAATGCGGGTACTGGTCGTTGAACCGATGAAACCACCCTTTATCAAAGAAATAGGAGAAGAGCTCGCCGACCTTCAGAAAGAGGTCGGCGGTTTTATTGAAGCGGTCTATCCCTTCCCCGACGAAGCCGCCGTCATCTGCAACGAGGAAGGAAAACTGATGGGGCTTCCGCTGAACCGCAGCCTCGCGGGGGACGACGGGCGCCTCACGGACATCATCGCCGGAACGTTCCTTGTCGCCGGACTGACCGATGACGGGTTTGCCTCCCTGACGGATGAGCAGCTTTCGATGTACGCGGAGCGGTTCCGTACGCCTGAGACGTTCTGCATCGAAGGCGGAACATTCCGTTCCATCCCCGCTCTGTCCGTCTATGTGGAACCGCAGCAAGGACACGCGGAGGCGGTTCCCGCACCGGACAGGCCGGCTCCCCGCAGACATACGGAAAACGAAAGATAAGGAGAGAAAACAATGCCGAATCATATCACAAACGTGCTGGAGTTCGACTGCGGTCCGGAGGAGTTCCAAAAGATCGCGGAGTTTCTCCGCGGTTCCCCCGACCGTCCGCTCGGGCACGTGGATTTCAACACGCTCATGCCGATGCCCTCCTCCCTCGACATCGAGGCGGGATCCCGTGGCGACACGGGGCTCCGTGCCTACCGGGAATACCTCAGGCAGTCTGCAGGGCTGAGCAAAGACGCGGCTGAAAAGATCGAAGCGACCTACCGCGAGCGCTTTGAAGAGGATCCCGAGATCTGGGACCTCGGGAAGCAGTATTACGAGAACATCGAGCAATACGGCGCCGCGAACTGGTACGACTGGTGCATCCGCAACTGGGGAACGAAATGGAACGCCTACGACTGCGCGCCCGTCGAGCCAGAAAGCTGCATGCTGTCGTTCTGCACCGCCTGGTCCGGGGTGCCCGAGATGGTCACGGCGATCTCCGAAAAGTACCCCTCCGTCAGCATCCGCTACGGCTGGGCGGACGAGGATATCGGACGGAACGTGGGCCGCTTCACCATGAAGGACGGGATGGTCACGGATCACGACATCCCCGCCCCCGATTCGAGGGAAGCATTCGAGATGGCGGCGGAGATCATGGACGCCGACCTGTCCGACTGGGGGCTTACGCTCTCAAAGGACGGATCTACCTACGAATGGCATGAACCCGAGCCTGCTCCCGACATTGTGAAAACATCCGAACGCAAGGGAGATTCGAGATGAACGGAAAAGAGAAAAGACGCACGGCAGGAGCGCTCACACGCCGCCAATTACATGTTTTACTGTCTGAGGAAGAATCTGAAAAAATCGAAACGCTCTGCTCTCTCAGCGGTCTGAGCTACACCATGCTGATCAAAAAGCTTTTGCTTTCGCAGGAGATCCGGCAGCGGCCTGACGTAAACTTCTATCTGCTCGCACGCTCCGTCGACCGGCTGAACAGCAGCCTGAACCTGACCGTCCGGAAGATCTACGGGGAAAATACGGTTACGGACGGGGACATGAAGGAGGCGCTCCGCATCATGAAAGAAGTCCGGTCTGAAATTGAGGAATGGAAGAAAAAATGGCTATAACCAGGTTATTCCATGCGTCGGATCCTCCCTGCAGATTGATCCGGTATGTATCCAACCCGCTCAAAACGTCGGACGGTATGTATGTCACGGCGATGGGGAGCGGGACAAAGCCCCCGGAACAGGCATGGGAAGAAACAAAAGCATACTACGGAAAGAAGAAAGGCGTTACCGCCTGGCATGTGATCCAGAGTTTCCCTCCCGGTTCAATCACACCGGAACTTGCCCACGAGATCGGGATCCAGTTCATCGACCGGTTTGTACCAAAACACGACGCTCTGATCGCCACGCATTTGGACAGGCAGCATATACACAATCATATGGTATTCAATTCCGTGTCACGTCTGGACGGTGAAAAGTATCCCGACCCGCTGTCCGATATTTATCGGATAGACCGCATCTCGAATGAAATCTGTCTTGCCCACAATCTTCCGATCATCCGTGAGAAACGGGAACGTGCTCCCTGCTACTACAACTGGAAACTTGTCTCCCTCGGACTTCCTACGGGAAGGGATATTCTGAACCGATGCGTACGTGAAGCGCTCTCTCTTTCGCTCGACCGGAACGATTTCTTCTCCCTGATGGATGAACGCGGTTTTACCGCCTCCCGGTCGGATGGACGGCTGTTCTTTATCCCAAAAGGGAAAAAACTGCAGTTCACGGCACGGCTTGACGACAGGCTTCTTACAGACGCGGAGATCAGCAAGGCAATCGAACAGGGATTATCTGACCTGCAGCCGGATCCCTGGCAGGATGAACAAAATTCCTCCGTTCCGGAACCCCCTCCCGTTTCCCAGGATCGTCTCTCCGCGCTCTATGAACGTCAGATGTACGTCATCCGCAACGGAAAACCGAACTACACGGAAATCGAAGATTATCTGCATTATGTGGATGAGCTTTCGTATCTCAGGGACAATCGGATCGATACCTTCCCCGAACTGACGGAAAGAAAAAACACTGTCGACGAGAAGATTGCTTCCCTCCTCGAACGGCGGTCCGTCCTTCCGAAGAAACCGGAAACGAAGGAAGAGCGGCTCGAGATCAGCAGATCCGTGAGAAAGCTCCGAAGCGAAGCACGGCTCCTGGACAGGATCGCAGAGAATACGGAACGGATGCGGAAAGCGCTCATCAATGAACGTCCGTTGGAACGTGCAGCGGAACGGCTGCCGTTG
>JAFPXU010000080.1 GCA_017394605.1 Clostridia bacterium
ATCCCCACGATCGCGTTGTCGATCGCGCAGTTGTCGGATCCCAGCGCGCGCCTGGCCGTACTGCCGGAAACGACCAGGACTTCCTCGCCGATGCCGGCGCCGACCACGTCGGCCGCCACATACGGGTCGCCCGCGTAGGGTCGTACGATCATCAGCTTGCTGCCTTCCAGGGTGGCTTCTTTCTTGGTGGCCCATACATGGCCGATTACGGTTGCAATTTCCATATGAAGCTCCTTCAGATAAATTGGATCTTGATCCGCGCGGCGTTCAGGATATCCTTCGCTGCGGCGGTCACCAGGGTCCCTTCCTTCAGCGTGACGGTGCCGTTTGCATTGCATTTCACCGCCTCGCGCGCGGCCTCCTCGTTGAACAGCTTCCCGGGGACCGTGACGCACACTGCCCTGGGCCTGGGCTCAGCAGCAGGCCGCGGAAGTTTTTTGATCGGCGACGCGGGAGAATGTCCCGCCGAAGGTTTATGATATACGGTATCCGTCTTTCCCATCAGATATGCCCTCGCTCCGTTCGTTCCGCCGCAGGCGTTTGCCTCGTCCGTGTCGATATGCACCGCGGGGGAAAACGTGTTCTTCACCCGGACGATCACGTCGTCCAGCGTCACGGGACGCCTGCCTTCGATCCGGACCCTCACGTGATCCCCGTCCGAGACGCCGTAGCGCTCCTGCTGCTCGGGGTTCATATGCACGTGCGCCTTCGCGACGATCACGCTGCCCTTCGCCTCGACGCACCCGCAGTCGCCGAGAATCAGGCAGTCGCCCGCCCCCGTCAGGTCGCCCGACAGGTTGACCGGTGCGTCAATCCCGAGGGTCCTGCAGTCCGTCATGGAAAGCTCCACCTGAACGGCGCTGCGCACCGGTCCCAGGATGGACACACCCGCGATCTCGCCCTTCTGCGTGATCAGCTTGACCTTTTTCGAGGACAGGAACTGCCCGGGCTGGGAAAGCTCCTTTTTGACGTCGAGCACGGATCCCTTTCCGAACAGGGTCTCGAGCGCCTCCTGCGTCACGTGCACGTGGCGCGCGGACATCTCGAGGAGGATCTCCCTCCCCTTCGGCTGCTCCGCCGTGATGCGGATCACCTCGTCCACGATGCCGCGGATCTCATCTTCGTTCATGTTTCTTTACTCCTTCGAGGAACAGCAGGTAGACCGCGCTGCTCATCCGGTTCAGCGCGAGGACGATGTCCTCCCGCGAGCCGTCCGGAAACGCCTGCGCCGCGGAAAGTTCCGCTTCGCGCACCTGCGTCCTCAGTCTGTTGAGCCTGACCGCGAGCGCCCCCATCCGGTAATCCGGGACGGGGTGCTCCATGCCCATGCTTTTTTTCACGTCGTGGGAAGCTCTTTTGAGCTCCTCCGCCGTCATATTGAACAGGCGGAATTCCGGCATGGGCTCGCGCTTCACCTCCGCGCCGAGGATTTTTCGGGTCAAGTCCAGGATCTCCCCGAGTTTAAGAAGGGTATCCTGTTCCCCGTACTTATCGCACTCGTACTGCAGAAGAAGGATCTCCGCCTGGAGCGAGTCGATCCTGCCTCGGAACAGTATCCTCGGATCGGTCTTCGGAACGAGCCGGTTCCCGTAAAGATGGGTCATGCCCTCGGGTTTTTCCCGGTATCCCTCGCCCGTCCTGTCGTCGACAAACGGGAATTCCTTCGAGCGGTCGACCGGGGTACGGGTCATCCGCTGCCAGCCGTCATGGGCAGGCTCCTCCTGTCCCGCGATCCGGATCCCGCGCTCCAGCGCGTATCTGCGCGCGGACTCCGTCACAAAGGAGTCCCGCTCCACCGTGACCGTGTCCCCGCTGTTCAGATGCATCGCCCGGAGGGCGGTCTCCGTCAGTACCTGCATAGGCTCAGTTTACGTCGCAGTTGTCCAGCGTGGGCAGAATGAATTCCACCTCGTCGTGGGGACGCGGGATGACGTGCACGGAAACGAGGTCGCCGACCTTTGCAGCCGCTGTCGCGCCTGCATCCGTCGCGCTCTTCACCGCGCCGACGTCGCCGCGTACCATGACCGTGACGAGTCCGCCGCCGACATGGACCTTGCCGATCAGATGCACGTTCGCGGCCTTGACCATCGCGTCCGCCGCTTCAATG
>JAFPXU010000081.1 GCA_017394605.1 Clostridia bacterium
GATCCGCGACGACGAGGCCGGTCTCGAACGGGTTGAGGTTCCGCTCGGCGCATTCCACGGAAGCGTAGAAGGTCTTCATATCGATGCAGTAATAGGTGCGCTCCGCGTCTTCCATCGGGTCTCCTTTCCTGAAAATTCCTGAAAAAAGGGTGCGTTGAACAGGGCGCAGCAAAAGCTGCGCCTTTTCCCGGATGTGCCGGGGGATCGGTTATTTCGGGTCTTTGATGATCTTGACGGCGACGCCCTGGATCGTCAGTTCCTCGTCCGGGCCGACCGTGATTGGGTTGTACCGGTCGTTCGCGGGCAGAAGCGCCGTGCGGCCGGTCACGGGATCCGGACGGTAGCGCTTGAGCGTCGCGTCCTGCTTCCCGATCAGCGCGACGACGATCTGGCCGGGTTCCGCGGAGGACTGCTGGCGGATCACGACGAGGTCCCCGTCGTCGATGCCCGCGCCGGTCATGGAATCGCCGGCGGCGTGCAGGATAAAGAATCTGCCCGTGCCGAAGACCGATTCGGGGAGCGACACGTATTCCTCGATGTTCTCCTCCGCGAGGATGGGGATGCCGCAGGCGATGGAGCCGACGACCGGGACGGAGACGGTCCGGTCGGATGTCTTTTTCGCCTGCTTTGTCAGGATGTTCCGCCTTCCGCCGGCGTATTCGATCCGGCCTTCCCTTTCCATGTACAGCAGGTATCTGGAAACGGTGGAATTCGGGATCCCCGTATCCCGCTCGATCTGGCGGATGGAGGGGGTCATTTTGTATTTCTCCCGGTAACTGTTGAGATAGTTTTCCAGCAGCTCACAACAGCTTTCCTTCATTTTGCCCAAGTTCCGGTCCTCCTTTTCGCTTCTTCCGGGGCAAACGCCCCGTCTACATTTTCATTATAGATATGGGGCAAATGCCCCGTCAATCCCCTTTTTTGCAGGAAACCGGAAAAGTCCCGGTTCCGGAACTCTTGGACGGAACGGTGCGCGCGGAAACGGATTGCGGAAAAGTACGGGCGGCACGCTTTCCGAAGAGAGGCCGCTGCGGTATACTGGTATCGAACGGTCCGCATCTGGCGGACGGCAAGGAGGAGAAGATCATGGGAAAATCCCTGGTGGCATATTTCAGCGCGAGCGGCGTGACGAGGAAACTGGCGGAAAAGGTGGCGGAGGCGGCGGGCGCCGACCTGTTCGAGATCCGTCCGGGAACGCCGTATACGGGAGCGGACCTGAACTGGATGAACCGGAACAGCCGCAGCTCGGTCGAGATGCGGGATCCGTCCAGCCGCGTGGCGATCGCGGGCAGGGTGGAGGATATGGACCGTTACGATACCCTGTACGTCGGGTTTCCGATCTGGTGGTATGTGGCGCCGCATATCGTGAACAGCTTTCTCGAGCAGTACGATCTTTCCGGGAAGACGATCCACGTTTTCGCGACGTCCGGCGGAAGCGGGATGGGGAACACCGTCGCGGAACTGAAGGGATCGGCGCCCGGCGCGGTATGGGGGAAGGCCGACAGGCTGAGCGCGGGCATGCCCCTTGAGAAAGTGGCGCAGTGGGTCAGCGCCTGACCTTTGGGAAAGGATGGATCATCATGCTGCGGGATAACAGAGCGGAGCGGATCAGAAGAAGACTGGGCGACGAGGCCGCAGATAAATACGAGCACATGCAGCGGAAGGCCGCCGAGAACAGCAGGAAGCTGAAGGGGTCCATGATGGGGCACCTTTCCACGCTGAACGACGGCGTGATCGCCATTTTCATCACGGTCATGATGCTGGAGATCCCGTTCCCGACGTCGAAGGGGGAATACATGACGTCCTTCCTGTGGTCGGTCGCGGTATTCTTCATCAGCTTTTTCATAATCGCGGGATTCTGGTACGAGAACAAGCGGATCTTTGAAACCATGCGCGAGGGGGACCACTTCACGGTCGTGATGAACTTTGTCTTTCTCGCCGCCCTGGCGCTGATCCCCGTTACCACGAAATGGATCATCAACAGCCTGGACCGTTACGCCGCGATCAATTTCGGACTCGTGTACTTCCTTACCACACTGTTCCAGGAACTGCTGCGGTACGCGGTGCTCCGGAAGCGGTTCGTGAATCACCGCGAAATGTTTCTTATGCTCGCATCCTCCAAGCTCGTCGTGATGCTGATCGGGCTGGCGGCGCTCATGCTGCTCAGCTACTATTACCCGAGGATCGCCATCGTCCTGTACGTGATCCTTCCGGTATGGACCTTCTTCATGCCGGAACGGGAGCGCAGAACGGAGGAGCCGGAGAAGGACGCAGAAAAGGACGGGGACGGAACGGACGCTTGATAACGCCGCCGTCTGAAAACGGAACGGATCATAACAGGGGCTGCCTCAAGACGTTTCCGTTTTGAGACAGCCCCTGAACATGCATGGCTTTTTGTTCCGCTGCGGAGTTCTTTCCGGATCAGGTTCCTTCCCGCAGGATATCGAGGTAAGCCTGATAGGCGAACACCCGGTTCCGCGAGGCATTGGTCGTCTTGCGGAGGATACCGAGATCCGTCAGCTTCCGCACTGCGGACGCGGCGGTGTTGTAGCTGACGCCCAGCGCAAGCGCCGTTTTTCTGATATCCAGGATCGGATGCTGCTCCGCATAGTCAAACAGTTTCCGGACGTGATCCGGCACGCGTTTCGGCTTAGGAAGGATCATGAGATTCCGTTCATGGAGTTCGGACAGCGCATGGATCGATTCCATGGCGTCATTTGCGGCAACATATACCGCTTCCAGAAAGAAACGGACCCATTGCTCGTAATTGCCGGAACGGCGTACCTCGCTGATCCGGTCGTAATACTCGACCTGATTCTTTTTCAGAAAGTAAGAGACGTAGAGAATCGGTTTTTCCAGCAGTCCCTGGTCCATGAGATACAGCAGGATCAGCAGACGTCCAATGCGGCCGTTGCCGTCCAGAAACGGATGGATCGTCTCGAACTGGTAATGGATCAGAGCCGCGCGGACGAGAGGATCCGTATTGGAATCCCCGTTCATATACTTCTCAAGATCGGACAGGGCCTCCGTCATGTCGGGTACGTTCGGAGGGATAAACCGTGCATCCTTCAGCGTACAGCCACGCGGGCCGATCCAGTTCTGCGACCTTCTGAATTCACCGGGATCTTTATCTTCGCCGCGGACGCCCTTCATTAGCCGTTCATGCGTCTCTCTCAGGAGTCGGTTGCAGAGCGGCAGGTCCCTGCGGCGCGCGATGGCGTACTGCGCGGCATTCACGTAGTTTACCACGTCGCCGACGTCCAGATTCGCGTTTCCGTCCGCGTTCGGGTCGAGAATGTCGTCGAGCGTGCATTGCGTGCCTTCCATCTGGGAAGTCATCAGCGCTTCCTTGCGGACATACATCGAGACAAACAGATCAGAATCCGGGATCAGGTTTGCCGCAACATTGAGCTTTACAAGTTCCTTGTTGGCTTCGATCAAAAGCTTCAGACAGTCATTGTCCAGTGCGAGCGGCGGATCGGGCGGAAGGGGAGAGGGACGGAAAGACCGGTATGCCATCTCTCCGGTCATGTTGGTCGTGTAGGATCCTGCACGGTTCATATTTAACTCCTTGCAAATTGAGATTACAGATACAGTATGCTCTTCTTATTTCAAATTGTAAATATTATTTGAAATAAGAGACACAATTTGATGTTCTTATTTCAATTCATAGATGATTTTCTGAAATAACAGGGACAATTGGAACGTGTTGTTTTAAAACGGAGCAGGACAGGAAAAGACCTGCCGGATCAATCCGACAGGTCTTTCCGTAAACCATGGAAGGCAGTTTACTTCCATAGTGGGGGACTGGATCAGTCTTCCGCTGCTTTCATGGCTTTCTCCATAAACGCTCTGAAATCCGCGAGAATCGTTTCCATTGGAACGGAGATGCGGCGCGAAACGGAATAAAGAAGACAAATGTCCGGCGGACAGTAGAGCAGCCTGCTGATACTATTTTGCTGTTTTTGCAGAACCGGGAACGGATTTCGGCGTAAAAGAGACGTTAAGTACCATATCCATCCCGTCTGCCAATCTTTGCAGGAGTTTAATGGACGGATTTATGGTGCCGCGTTCAAGCTTGCTGATTTCTGTATGCGCTATACCTGTTCGTTCGGAAAGCTCTTTCTGCGTGAGATTTCGGGATGTCCTCGCATCAATAATTGCGCGGATGACAGCCATCTCGGGCTGGATTTCCTCATATGCTTTGGCAAACTCCGGATCGCGCATTTGTTCAGCCATGTATTCATTTATTGATTTCATTTTATTTGCCTTCCGTTGCTTCCTGTCGACAGAAATCTTTCCTTCTTATTTTTGCGAGTTCGATTTCTTTTTTCGGGGTTTTTTGCTGCTTCTTAGCGTTATTGTGTCAAGTGGAATTAAATTATCATTTACTTCGCTGTGCATGAATCTCCTGAACTCCGACTCCAATTGTTCACGGTTTGGCAAATACAACTGATATCTGCTTACAAAGACTTGGTTTGTTATGTTTTGCAGTGCGTAATGCATGACCAGTTTATCCTGATATGCACCAAGGATAATGCCAATCGGCTCGGTATCTCCTTCTGTATTCATCTCCTCACGATAGTAATTCAGATAGAAGTTCATCTGTCCGATATCTTCGTGCTGAACCTCTCCTCGTTTCAGGTCGATCAAAACAAAGCACTTCAGGATCCGATGGTAGAATACCAAATCGACCTTATATGTCCTCCCACCGATCACCATTTTCTGTTGCCTTCCCACATATGTGAAACCTTTTCCAAGTTCCAGGAAGAACATGCTCAGGTTGTTGACAAGCGCTTCTTCAACGTCACCTTCCTCATATACGGGAAGCTGCGGCAGACCGGTAAATTCAAAAACATACGGTTCCTTAAGAATGTCTTCAGGCTTCTCTATGATCTGTCCTTCGGACGCCAGTTTCAGAACCTCCTGTTTATCGGTGCTCAGTGCCAGCCGATGAAAAAGCATGCTCTTCATCTGCCGCTTCAGTTCACGGACACCCCAATGCTCCTTTTCACATTCCTTTTCATAAAAAGACCGTTCGAGCGGATCATCGATCTTCAAAAGTTCAATGTAATGGCTCCATGTCAAAAAGTCAGACAGTGTCTGACTATTTGGATAAGTCAGATATAGTCTCCTCATATAAACAACATTACTATGACTGAATCCTTTGCCATATCGATCCGTCAGATCTCTGGAAAGCCTGTTCAGTACATCTGATCCATATTCAGCCTTTTCATGGCCGTGCTGTTCATACTCGACGATCTGTCTGCCGATTTCCCAGTAAGTCTGCACCATTGCAGTGTTTACTGCTGCAACCGCTTTTCGACGGCCCTGTTCAAGTGTTTCTCCGACGTTCAGCAGCAGCCGGTCATATTCGGGATGATTGTTTATCATGATTGTTTCTTTTTCGGTCATGCGGCTTCTCCTGCTCTATAAATCCATTCTTGTCAATGCCACATTCACAGTGCGCCATAAATAAGAATTAACGGTTTAGCCATCCTATCAGTCAATTAAACACCTCTTCCTTTTCTTCAGCAGGTATTACCCAGGTTCTTATTCAACGCATCATGATGACCAAACGCCTATCGGTATCAGCAATCCGGATGTACGGTGATGGTCTGTCCCGTGTGCCGCACGGCGTTCCAGAACGTCTCGCTGCCGATCAGGGTGAAATCGCGCTCAAGATCGAGACCGCGGTGCATGCGCATGACGCTCAGGAGGACGATGACGGCGAGAAGATGTTTGCAGAGACCGGGGTAGGGGCAATCGCAGTATGCTTCCCGCAGGACGTTCCCGCTCAGCCGGAAATCGATCTCGTACCATTTTGTCCCGTGGACGAACGCCTTGCCGACGCCGTTGCGTACGGATACGTATCCGATCTTTCCATCCTGGCAGTATTTGACCGCGCGCTGCATAACGGAAGGATCATATCCGTCCGCAGAGGTCGGATCATCCATGGAGATCTCGTATCCGTCACCGAAGATGATCTCTCCGCCCTCCGTCTCATCCTGCGGGGGAAGGACCCATTTGCGGAAGTCTTCCGGGGATACGGCGTCCGCGTCGTAGCTGCACATCATATCGCCCTTGTTTTCATAGGTCCCGAGTACAGGGGTCTGCGCGACGGAGAGCACTTTTTCGTAGTCGGAAAGACGGATCCGGAATTTTGTCGTAAGAGACTCGACGTATCCGACCTTGCCCGACAGTTTCCCGGATACGAACACCCGGTCGCCTATGTTCAGATCGAACCGGTCGTTGTAATACGTCAGCGTGCGCCCGCCTTCCTCAAAGCTGACGGAAACAAGGGAACGGACGGGGGACGGTTCCGTAATGACGGTCCCTCTCTGCTGCTTTTCTTCCGCTTTCGGTTCTTCCTGGCCAAATCCTACGATCCGCATATCTTTATCCCTCCTTCTTATGCTACTTCGGCGATTCGGTAATCGAATCCGTTTTCGTTGTAATCGATCGTCAGCATCCTCGCGTCATCCCCTGAGAGGTCCACGAATGCTCCGCAGATCCTGACCTCCACCTCTTCCGGATCGATGCTGACCAGTCGGTGCGTGTGTTCCGTAAACCGCGCCACCTTTTCATCGGAAGAGATGTCGAGATTGTTCAGGTATAATTCCAGATCCTCATCATGGTACAATTCGGTTCCGGATCCCATACCGGCCAGACCGCGAAGCACTTCTCCAAGATCGGGATCCGACGCCACGTCAAATGAAGCGTTTGCCGTGACGAGCATAGGCATACACAGTTCATCCCACGCACCTCCCGGGATGGCGGATACCTGTTTCAGGTCCACCGTTCCGGAATACGTTTTCCCGTTCCGCGTTCCGTATGCCGCCAGCGTGCCGGGGCAATCACCGTCGGCGGAGTACCATGCCGAATAGAAAACGCAAGAGGGGAATTCTTTTTCGGTTTCATCCGGATCTTTCATATATTCCATCAGGGGGAACGGTCCAACCGTGTCATACATGGACGATGAAAGCCGAGAGAAATAAGAATAATGGACGGATATTTCGACATCCCTTGCCTTCAGCATGACGGAGAGCAGTTTACTGAATTCGTGGTCCGGATGGCTGCCCCTGAAGTTATATGCGACGCCGTCCGCCGTCATTTTCAGGTCCTGGATTTCGGCTTCGTCGATCAGCATCAGACCCGCCAGGGACAGGAGCTGTCCCTGCATGATGATCAGCGGGGCAGATGGTTCGTGTGTTGTTTCTTTCTTTACCTGCAGATGTTCCTTAACGTTAAATGAAACGCTCATTGATTGTTCTCCTTTTCTGTGTGAATCCTTTATATCGCTTCCAGCATCATGTATGCCGCTGCCTGTTCCTTCGCGTACCGCCTTGCGTTCCGGATCCGCTCCTTGCCCGAGAAGATCGCTTTTTCGGAAATATCCTTCGCACGGCGTTCCGGCCTTGCTTCCTCTATGATCCGGCTGTAGACCGCGTCGTATTCGATCCGCTGGTCCTGTATGCAGTGACACCCGAGATAGGGATCGTAGCGGTTGACGAGGCGCTGGTCCTCGTAATCGGAGTAGCTGACCTCCACGACGGAGAGGATCGCGTCC
>JAFPXU010000082.1 GCA_017394605.1 Clostridia bacterium
CGGTACATGACCGCCGTTCCACTGCCATTCGATCTCTGCGTCGGTTCCGGAATTCAGCCAGGCGATCTGCAGGTTCAGGGAGTTCATCATGGAGATGTCACCCTCGGAAGCGCCCATCAGGATCCTTGCCCAGGTGGGACCATCTGTTCCATCAGCTCCGATGTAGTTCAGCGGGTTATATAGATCAACGATGTTGTTCCCGTATTCGTCACCGGTCTGAATCTCGTCTATGTCTGCCTGATAAGCGGCCAGCATCTCTGCAAAGGAAGAATAATTAGCGGAATCGGTCTTGCTGGACGCGGATTGTGTTGTTCCGGAGTCAGGCGTTCCGACTTCATCGCCGCTGCCGCGGTTCATGTCGGGAGGACCGCCTGCGCTGTCTCTTCCGGGACCACCGTTGCCCATATCAGGAGGACCGCCTGCGAAATCACCGCCCGGTCTGCCGTTTCCGCCGTGACCGCCTTCCATACTGCCGGAACTGCTGCCGGTGCTGCCCTTGACATACCAGCCGTTGATAAACGCTTCCGCACGGTCCGCGTCCGTCATCGCGGCGACTTCGCTGTCGGAAAGAGCTGTACCATCACTGTTAAACCAGGTCCAGTCTTCCGCGTAAGCAAGCCGGTCAATATAATCCTGCAGGCTTTGCTCGAACTCTGCAAGATACAGATCCAGGTAGGTACCGTAATAGCCGTTGGTATCCGCATGCCCGGTTTCATCATATTCGATGGTGAGAGCGACCGTATCAAAGGTGTCATCGTCGCCGTTCAGATTGAAGCCGACCTTTGCTTCTTCGATAGTCAGATTCTGTGCGTTGATATACTCCATATACTCAGCCGCCAGATACTCAGCGAGCTGTTTCTGGAAGTCCGTGTTGAAGCTGTAGTCTGGATTCAGGTAATACTCGAAAGCCAGCGTCATGTCCGCTTCTGCAAGGGAAGTAATGGCGCTATAGGCCATGCAGCCCCAGAGACCATCGGAGAGCTCTACCTCACTGCCGTTCACCGTGACCGTGGTGCTATAGCTGCCGTCGGAATTCTTATAGACTCCGACCGCTCCCTGGGAGATTTCATAATCATAGAAATCCGGGTTGTTGGAGGTTGCTGCAAGCATCGTCGCATGCGCTCCGCCGCCGGAACCACCGGTGGAGACGAAATAGTCCACGCTGCCGGGAAGATTGCCGAGCATAATGTTGAACTTCACGAAACGAACAACATTCTTCTGATCCACAAGACAGGACGGAGCGTCACCGGTATAGGTGCCGTCAGACAGCGTGCTCTGCTTGCCCCGGTTGCCGCAGGCGATATTGATATAGCCTTCTTTGGCGTAGGTGGTTCCCGCCGTCTGATTCGACTGTGCGGAGTAGCCCGCTGCGCCGGTGTTGATGATGACCGGAGCGGTAGCCGCCGTATAGACCTGGCCGTTGGTGCTGGTCACAGTCGCGTCGTAATCAATAACGAGAGTACCGGAGGCCGTACCGCTGGTAACATCCGCATTGCCGTCGCCGTCGGTATCCACACCCTTCACATATGCGCCAGGCACGCAGACGGATACGCCCTGATAATCCGGAAGCTCTGCATTGGTAACCGCTGTCACAATGGCCATCGTCCAGGCGTCGGCGTTTTCGGAATACGTCCATTCCGGCTTGATGTTTGCCAGATTGAGCGCAGACTCAATGTCCGCCTTCTCCGCACTTTCCGCAGTAATCACTGTCGTATCGGCAGACTGGCTCTGGCTGTTATCAGCTGTCTGAGGTGTGCTGTCATCATTTGTCGTTGTTTCGCCTGAGCTTGTGCCGCAGGCCGCAAGCCCCAGGACGAGGGCCAGTGCAAGAAGAATTGCCATAACCTTTTTCATTGCTTTTTTCTCCTTATTTTGTTCCTGTCAGTGTCGCACCATTTACGTAGAGCGTGTAGCCATTGCTGATCACATTCGCGGCGTTTCCGTTGAACTCCGTCACATAGCTGTCGCCGGTCAGCGTCCAGGTGCTGGTGCTGTCGAGGGTAACGGCAACTGTCCCGACCTCAGTGGAAACAGTCGTTCCGCTGGCATTGGTGATTTCTCCGTCAATATAGCCTTC
Source organism: Clostridia bacterium (assembly GCA_017394605.1). The sequence continues at coordinate 2,078 of JAFPXU010000082.1, forward strand.
GAAGCTGGAGCCGTTCGTCAGATTCAGGGTCATCGTGGAATTGCTGCCGACTTTGACTGCTCCGGAAAGCTTCTGGGCAGAAGCGTTCAGAGTTGCCTCATTGCTGCCACCGCTCCATCCATCATCGCAGACGGAAAGAAGAATGTTGTCAGCGTCCTCGTTGGTGATCGTAACCCCTTCCAGTGTGATAACCGCGTTGGTGTTGGTCACATGGAAAACGTGTCCATTCTTGCTGGTAAGGCTGCCGCCGGTCATGGTGAAATGGCTGGTACCGCTGTCCGCGTCTCCAGACATGGACTGGTAGATCATAATGCTGTCCAGGAAGGTGGCGTTGCCGTTACACTTGGTATTGTTTGCCGTAAGGTCGCAGTCCGTCAGCTCAATGGAGTTCAGGCCTTCGATGCAGACGCCCTCGGAAAGGTTCGAGACCAGCGTCGCATTGGCCGCATGGATCTCCGCAGTAGAGTAGATCGCCGGGGAGCCCAGGCCATTGGAGGTATAAGTACCGCCGTCCACGAAAACCGTCCCGCCGCCTCTGTCGGTCCGAATCGCCGCGGAGGACCTGCCGCTGGTGGTGACGTCCAGATCATAGGCGTAGGTGACGCCGCCGCCGGTGGTCATGATGCCGCCGGAACCATTGCCTGTGGTCGTAATGGCCGTATCACGGATGATCACGGTGGTGCCATCGCCGGAGGCTCCGTTCTGGCCGCCGTTGCCGCCGTAGCTGAATACGCCGTTTGCGCCGTCTGCGTCAGAAGTGATCGTTCCGCCCGTGATGGTCGTTGTAGAACCGTCCTTCACAAGGACTGCTGCGTTCAGACCGTAGAAGTTGCAGTTGTCGCCGCCGTCGGAGTCGCCGGTTTTCGTCACCGTCGGATTTGTGATCGTGACCTCATCAGAAGTGGAGATCAGCAGGGCGCTCTCGTCAGCCGTGGTACTGGCGTAGGTTTGGTCGCTTTGAGAATCTCCGGAAGTAATCTCAACAGACGCTGTGTAATCGATATCTGCGCTGCTTCCTCCGGGAGCTCCGCCAGGCGCACCGCCCGGACCGCCGTTTCCATCCGGCTTGTCCGGAGGAGTGCCCCCTGGACCGCCTTGAGGGGGAGTGCCTCCGGGGCCGCCCTCAGGAGGAGTGCCGCCGGGACCGCCCTCAGGGGGGTCACCGGGAAAACCACCGGGCACGTTACTTTCTGCGTTTTCAGAATTGTTACTGGCATCAGCAGTCTCAGACTGCTCTGCTGCAGTGGTCGAATTATCAGTATCAGAGGATGCGCTGCTTTTGCAGGCTGCCAGGCTGAGAACCAGCAGTGCTGCGAGCAGAAGAGCGATCATGTTTTTAAATTTCTTCATAAAGAAAACCTCCATTACGTTTGATGAGCTCATTGTAAAGGAGGTTCCTTGAAACAAGATTGAAGTTTCATTATTTTTTTTCGGGGATCGATACTGTGAATCGGACCTTGCCGTTCTGGCTGGAGACTGCAATATTCCCGCCATGTTTTTCCGCGACTGCCTTTGCTATGGAAAGGCCAAGCCCATAATGATGCCCGTCGCTGCTGCGAGCTTCATCAACCCGATAGAAACGGTCAAAGAGGTGCTCCAGTTTCTCCGGAGGAATCTCATCCCCGTCATTGACTGTGCTGAGCACTGCCGTATGACCGAGACGCTTCAGTGACAGTTCAATCACGCTTCCTGTCCCGTGCCTTACCGCATTATCCAGCAGGATAGATGTGAGCTGTGTCAACTGGGCTTGATTGCCTGTGACATGGATCTCTTCGTCAATGTCGCTTTGGATCGTTTTCCCCTGATCAAACGCGACGCTTTCAAAAGCAAGCACTTCACCGGTGACGATCCGGGAGAGATCGACCGTTTCCATGGGCGTTTCCGTATTTTCCGCTCTGGAAAGATCCAGGAGCTGCTTTACCAGGTCTCCCATGCGTTCATTTTCATACTGGATATTTGCCAGCCACTCATTTTCTCCCAGCTCCCTGGAAAGAAGCTCCGCATTGGTACTGATCACAGCAACCGGTGTCTTCAGTTCATGACTGGCATCTGAGATGAACTGCTTCTGCTGTTTGTCGTTTTCCTCCAGGGGATGGATGATCTGTCGGGAAAGAATAAGGGATATGAAGAACAGGATAACAATGGACGCCCCGCCAATGATAAGAACATTGTGCAGCAACATCTTCAGACTGCTTTCCGTCATCGTATCGTCGATAAAAGCCACCAGCGTAAAATCCGGTTTACTGCTGATCCTATAAGACAGGGTGTCAAGCCTTCCAGCGGTTTTGTTTTTTGCCAGCAGTTCCCGTGCTATTGAAATCAGCTCGTCCTCGCCGTATATCCCGTTAGCCCCATCGTTTACGGAAAGCACAGAGCCATCTGCAGAGAACGCGACCGAATAAAAAGTGGAGAGACGAAAGCCCGGTCCTAAATCCGGGGGCATGTTTTCCGGCCTGCTGTCAGGGACGGGAAGGTTCTGACTTTCGGGCTTCAGATCGGGCGCTTTTTCTGCTTCCGGCTGCTGGTCAAGAGAATAAAGATCCACATACCGCTCCAGCATTTCCGTACTTCGCTGACGGACTTCATGATAGCTCGCCAGCATGATCACGGACAGGGTAACGCCGAACAGAAGGATAAGCGAGAGCATGATCGATAATATGATCTTTTTTCTGGATCTGCTAAACATCTTTTTCCCTCAATTCATATCCCAGTCCGCGCACCGCCTTGATCTCCACCTTGGAGCCGACAAAGGCCAACTTCTTCCGCGTGAAGGACATATATACCTCCACGTTGTTGTATTCTGCTTCATTCTCAAAGCCCCAGATCTTTACGGCAAGCTGCTCCCTGGTCATGATCTGTCCCTGGTTGCCGAACATGTATTCCAGAATGCGCAGCTCTTTTTCTCCGAGCCGGACACTTTGCCCGGTGGAATTACAGGTCAGTGTTGCTTTTGCTGTATCAAGGGAGAGATCGCCGAATTTCAGATTTCCGTCCTGAAAACTTGCGCTCCGCCTGCCAAGGGCACGGAGCCTGGCCAGCAGTTCTTTGGTCTGGAACGGCTTTGTAAGGTAGTCGTCAGCACCGCTGTCCAGACCTTCGACTTTATCATCCAGCTGGCTCTTTGCGGTCAGCATCAGGATGGGTGTTTTGATACCGTTATTTCTCGCCCGGCGGGCAACCTCAAAGCCGTTCATCTCCGGCATCATCACATCAAGGACAGCAATATCATATATGCTGCTTTCCAGCGCAGCCAGAGCGGATGCACCGTCCGCCACATGATCAACGTCAAACTTCTCCTGCTTCATCAGAGCAACGAGAGCAGCCGCCATTCGTTTTTCATCTTCAGCCAAAAGTACCCGCATGAAATCACTGCCTTTCAATACGTATATTACTTAGAAAGGATTGAGAAAAGATTGAAATCCGGTCGTTACTTTTGCGGACTATAGTTTCTCCATCTAAAACCGTGTCATCTTTTCTGCCCTGCAAGGGAATTATAATTAGTTTTTTTCTTTATGCCGTTAACAGAATAAACCGTATTCTCTGGAATAAACAAGAGATTTCCTATCATAATCGATGCCGGTATAGTTCCTTTTTTGAAGCATATCGCCATATGTGTGATTTTCCAAAGCCCGCGACAGTGAGCAGTCCAGGGGAAGTATATACCAGGACTGCACAAAATACTGCATTTTATCTGATGAGAATTGGGCTTATTTTCTCTGGAGCGCATCGATCGGCGTCAGTTTTGCAGCTTTATTGGCGGGATATATGCCAAAGATCACACCGATGACCGTGCAGAAAAGCAGTGCCCCGACCGCCACGGAAAAATCAACATTCAATTCCGTACCGAAGAGATGGCTGACAATTTTCATTCCGATTTCAGATATAAGCAGGCCAATGAGACCGCCCATTACGGACAGAACGATTGCCTCAACCAGGAACTGGGTGAGGATGTGCTCTCTTTTTGCCCCGATTGCCTTGCGGATACCGATCTCCCGGGTGCGCTCCGCAACGGAAACCAGCATGATATTCATGATGCCGATGCCGCCAACAATCAGAGAAATTGCGGCAATACCCCCAAGCATGAGGGACATGGTGTTCGTGACCGTGTCAAGGGTGCTCAGAAGCTGGGAAAGATTGAAAACACGGTATGCGTCTTCATCCTGTGTCAGATTGTCCATATACAGTTCTGCAATGGATTGTGCCTGGTTAATGGTATCGGACGAGGTGGATTTTACATAAACAGTCGTGATATCGGTTGTATCCGAAATACGCTGCGCTGAGGTCAAGGGAATCAGGATGGCGGTATCCAGCGATCCCGTAAGCGTAGTGCCGGCTTCCTCAAGAAGGCCGACTACGGTAAATGTTTTGCCGCTCATTGTCAGCGTGTTGCCGATTACGTCATAGCTTTCGTACAGCTTTTCCGCAATTTCCGTTCCGATAACGGCAACGTCCGTCCTCCATTCCAGATCGGACGGAACGATCCCGCGTCCTGCCTGCAGATTCATTTCATTGATGGACATATAGTTTTCCATCACGCCGACAGCGTTCGCGCTGGTGTATTCGGACTTGTATCGGGCTGTCCCGGGAACCGTCAGATAAGGGGATATGGCGGCGATATAATCGGAATACTCAAGCAGACCGTCGAAGTCTTCCGCTTTCAGGGAAATGTCGCTGCCGGTAACCATGATCGTAAGCCGGTCCGTACCGAGCGAGGAGATCGCGTCTGTGATCGTCTGCGTCGCCCCGTTGGAAATGGACATGAGCATTACAACGGCGACAACGCCGATAATAATGCCTAGCATGGTCAGAAAAGAGCGCATCTTGTTTGAGAGCGTAGCGCGGAGGGCAAGACGCACGGTGTTGAAAAACATGGTCATGTCAGATGATGCCCTCCTTTTCCTCATAGATACGTCCGTCATGCACAAAAATGGTACGGTGCGCCATTTTTGCGACCTCGGGATTATGTGTGATCAGGACGACGGTGCAGTTCTTTTCAGTCAGACCCCCAATCAGATGCATGACATCCTCGCCCGATTTGCTGTCCAGATTTCCGGTCGGTTCATCTGCCAGGATGACTTTTGCGTTTGAGGCTAGAGCGCGCGCAATGGCCACACGCTGCTGCTGACCGCCTGAAAGCTGGGAGGGTTTATGATGGATGCGGTTACTCAGGCCGACCATGTTCAGCGCTTCCTTGGCACGTTCTATCCGTTCTCTCGCACCGATCTTCTGATAGATCAGAGGAAGCTCGACGTTCTCTAACGCGTTCATCTGGTCCAGAAGGTTGAACTGCTGAAAAACGAAGCCGATTTTTAAGCTTCGGATATCCGAAAGCTGGCGGTCGTTGCATTCTGCTATATCCATTCCGTCCAGATAATAGGTACCGGAATCGGCGTTATCCAGACATCCCATGATGTTCATCAAGGTCGTCTTGCCGGACCCGGAAGGACCGCAGACCGCGACAAATTCGTTCGGCCGTATATGCAGGGAAACGTCCTGAAGCGCGCGGACGATTTCGTCTCCGACGTAAAACGTTTTCGATATGTTCTTCATCAGAATCATATGCTTGCTCCTGCCCGATCAGCCCTGACTGTTGTTACGGTCTCTGTTATTGAAATCACCGCTGGGACGCTCGCCCCGGGGTCCGTTGCTCATGGAACCGCCCATGTTTCCGAACATGGTCAGGGAAGTGTTCGTATCCGCGGAAGCGGAGTAAACGGCCGTGGTTTCCATGGACGGCATGCAGAGCGTATCTCCCGCCTTAAGACCGTTTCCCGTGATGACAATATAGGTACCGTTTGACATGCCGGTCGCAACAGGAACTTTGGAAAAACCGCCCAGATCAACGGATTCAGTCTGAGACTGGTCGTAATCTTTTGGAACCAGGTATACGAATGTACTGTCTCCTTCATACTGAACCGCGTTGACGGGGACGATCAGTGAGGCGCCGCTTGAGCTCGTGTATATCTCGATGGACGCGCTCATTCCCGGGAACGCGCCTTCGATCGGTTCGGTTGTGATGGTTGCCGTGTAAGTCGTTACATAGCTTCCGGTTCCGGAATAGGACAGGTTGGTAACAGTTCCGCAGTATTCTTGATCTTCGATCGCATCCAGTTTGATTTTTACGTTCTGTCCGATGGAGACGTCCTTGATATCCAGTTCATCGATTGCAAGGGACATTTCATAACCGGAAGACGCGGAAAGAGAACAGAGAGACGCACCGGCGGAAACATCGTCGCCGGCCTTCACATTGACGGAAGTAACCAGCGCGGGCCATTCCGCTTTGATGGTCAGTTGATCCTCAATATCTGAGATCTGCTTGAGAAGATCCTGCTCCTGCTCGTAATAGCTTTGATAGGTGGAAGTATAAGCGCCGGATTTGAGGACGAACAGGACGGCGTTTTTCTTGACTTCCTGATTTTCGGATACTTTTACCTCCCCGATCTGTCCGGGAGTCGATGTAATGGCGACCGCCTCGTTAACTTCAAGTTTTCCGGTGCCGAGAAGAGTTCCGTCCGGAAGGCTGACGGAGACAATGTCACCGACGGAGAAATCGTTGTCTTCGGTGATCACGGATGCTTTCCCATCTTTGATTTCTTCTACTGTCCCGGAAACCGTGGACGAGCCTACGGTGACGCTGACTTTCTCATACAGGCGGATTCCATCGGTAGTATTAACCGTAACCTTCATGAGACCGTCTGTGGAAATAAGGCATAAATAACGGCTGGAATCTACAGCATCGCCTTCCGATACCCGGATATCCTTGACGGTTCCCTTACGGGCAGCAGTGATGTTGAGATTGGACCTTGTTTTCGTAACGCCGGTCATCTTGGTCTGTATTTTTACCAGCTCCGAATACAGGTCCTCCAGTTTGGTTTCAAGCGAACTGCTGGACAGTTCCATGACGGTTTCGCCTTCATCGACGGGTTCACCGGGTGCTTTGTAAACGGCTTTTACGCGCGCGTCCGCCGCAGCGGTGTAAGAAGCGGAATCCGTAGCGGTCAGGGTACTGCTCCCGCTGATCGTGGTGCTGATCTCACCCTCGGCGACGGGGACATATCGATATCTGAGCACGCCTCCGGTTACAGCCTCTTTGACAGAGTTCAGAGCGCGGTAAATGAGAAATCCACCGATCAGAAGAATCACAGCCAGTACGGCCACGATGACGATTGTCCGGATTTTCTTTTTCTTTGCTTTCTGCTTGCGCAGTGCTTCATATGCGGAATCGACCTGTTCCATATGGAAAACCTCCAGGTTAATATGTGGGGATTATATCTTTAATGTTTGTCAAAACAATGGCATGATATAGGAAGAATTAAGAGTTTTAAAACGGACGATTTTTGATTTGTGACATAGTTCTGACAAGATCGATTTATATACTACCAATAATATATAATAATTGGAAGAGAAAACAGCTTTTGTTTTTTGGAGGGTTGATATGATCCGCAGTCTGCGTCGTTATTGTCTGTTGGTTTTTCTGGGAGCCGTATGTGCGGCGGCAGTTTTTCTGCCTGCCACCGTGAGAGCGGAAGGTGTAACAGTCGTTACATCGGATGAGCTTATTCAGGAAATCAGAAATCAAACGGAGGAAATCACATTAGGCGCGGACGTTTCAACCACAGGAACGGTCACGATCGATTATCCTGTTAAAATCTTCACAGAATCGTTCTCGTGGACGCACAACGGAACGATGGTTTTCACCAGCAAAGACTATAACATGCTGCTCGACGTCGTGAGCAGGGGAGCGGGCTTTCTGGTTCGATACAGGACCTCTGTAACGATTACCGGCGCTTCCTCAACTGAATCAGTTATCAAAATCCGATACGCAGACGGAACAGAAGACGTCGGAAATGAAGCTTCGGCGTCAATCAGCGAAAGCGGCCGCATGGCAGCGAATATCCTCGGAAGGAAAGCCGCCTCATGGAAAGATATTCTGGAAGTGACCGGCGTTGAGACAGAAGATGGAGCAAACAAACGAACATACAGATTAGGAACGAATAATCATGTTTTGTCCAGAGAATATAGCATTACGTATTTAACAACTGTGAACGGAAAGGAAACCGTCATTCAGGATATCAACGGGGCAGGGACGTATACGGAAGACGATTCGACGATTACGCTTCCTGCGGTATCTTTGAACGGTTATAAGTTTTTAGGATGGTCGCTTACGGATGGATCGACAGAGTATGTGAAAGTAATTCCCGCGGGATCAAAAGGGGATCTTACATTCTACGGGATTTTTGAGGAAGATCCTCAGCAGGGAGGCGGATCACACGGGGGCTGGGGAGGAAACTCCTTCAGCGGGCTCAGCGGATTATTCTCTTCCGCGGGAACCAGCACTGCGGAAGCTTCCGTTTCCGATGTTTCAAGTCAGGTTCAGGCAGCTGCAGGACAGTCGGATGTATCAAACAGCGGAAGAAAAACTTCGGCCGGAAAAGCCCGGACGGACGTCGTGTTCAGCGACAGTTCTTCCGGAAGTCTTGATCTGGACGGGGTGATCAATACCGACACGAAGCCGAACCGAACAAGGCAGATTCTGATTCTGGGGATCGGGCTGGTAGCTGCCTCAGCCATAGGAATGATAGCTTTGCTGAAGAAGAAACGGTGACGGTACGCCGAATATGGTATAATCATGTTAACGCAAGAAAATGGGGAGGAAGCTTTATGAGTGAAAAACTGAACGGGGATATGCTCAACGCGGTAAGCGGCGGAGCAGCAAAATTTGAGAAGTATGTCGGACCGTGTACGTTTTATGTGGTGCAGGAAGGGGATAAGCTTTCCGCTGTCGCGAAAAAGTTTAATACGACGCCTGAGCAGATCCGGTTTCTGAACGGAATGGACGGGGACAAATCGATTCGGGTCGGACAGAAACTTATGGTTCCAAATATTCAGTCGTAAAAGCAGATTCCAAAAAAAGAATAATTGAGCTCAGGCGGTCCGGCGAAGAGATAAACCGGACTGCTTGCTTTATATAAGGGCGAGATTCAAATAACAGGGATTAGATAACCCCCGCCGGGCAGAGCCAGAGTACGGCTGGATAGCCATTCGTTGCCCTCGTGCTCGGAATTGTAATAGAGAGAAAAACCGTTGCTGATAATATTGGACAGGCTTTCATCGGCATCCCGGAAACCTGCTACAAAAGAGTCTTCGGTCAGTGTCCAGGAACTGGAATCGTCCAGATTGACATGGAGACTCATAATTGAATCATCATAGGAACAGCCTGTCAGTTTGCTGCCGGACGTCAGAGACAGCGAGAGCTCCGCGTCGCTGCCGTCCGTGAACAGTTCCGCGGTCATTTCGGAGTTGGTACAGGTTATAGAGTTGATTCCGGCATACTGTATGTTACCCGAAACGTTGGAGTCGGAAAGGGTCAGTTCGCTGCCGGTCAATGAGACCGAAAACGACGCTTGCGAATCGCGGACGGTAAACTCCGTTTTTTCCGCTGAAGCACGACTGTTAAGCAGCATCAGACAGGATGCGCTGTCTCCGGTGGAGGCAAGAGTACAGTCAGTCATCCCGATCGAGGAGGCGGCAAAAGCCGCAATGGCAGCCTGGCCGATGTCTGTTGTCACAAGAATGGAATGATTCATGTCGCATGTGCTCTCATTGTCCAGACAGAGCGCATGCGCGTAGGGAGCTGTTCCGGAGACCATGCTGTTATTCAAGTGGATAATGGAGTTATCGGCATAGATCAAAGCTTCGCTGCCTGTATACAGGGTATCATCCGGAATTTCAAGAACTTCGTTGTTTACCTTGTCAAGCGAGAGCATATCCGCTTCCAGCGTGACTCCCGGGTTGACGGAGATAATATGATGAGGTACAAGTCCCGAGGAAGCCGTGAATCCGGAAAGGGAATCCGATTCGGAGAAAATCAGCGTTTCCTGAAGAAGCGAAGTTGCCGGGGTTGCGGAAGGAGAAATCGCGGGAGCAGTCTGAGCCTGAGAAGCGGTATGACCGGAAGAACAGCTGCAGATAAGAAGAAGCGCTGCAAAAAAACAGTAGTACAATTTTTTCATTCTTTTCGTCCTCCCGATGCTGTAATTGTATCACGCACGGGAGGGATTCCGATACTTCCGAATGGAAAATAAACGCAAAGATTTCCTGAAGTTTTCGATTTTTTATGCAATAAAGATGCATATAACTATGGAAATATCAGGGAAATGGGTGTATGATACCGAAAGAAACAAATGAATATTCATGACTAGAGGCGCAGTTGCCATCAGTATGCTTTTTTCATCAGGCAAAGGGAAAGCGGAAAGGGACAACTGCCGAGGGGTCGGAAAAGCTGCCTGGCTGTTTCGATGCCCGGGCCGTCGGATAAGATCCGCCGGACTGTCGCTTCCCGATTCGGAAGCGGAGAGCTGTCAGACAACTAAGGATTCTCCTTGGAGTCATGACGGTGTTGTGACTCCATTTTGTTTCCAATCTATTCGAATAGGAGAATTCTGTGATGAGAAGAAAGAAACTGATTATCCTGATGTTCGCGGCGATAGCTGTGATGACGGTATCGGGCGTATGCCTTGCGGCCGGATCGGACGGCGGCGCCAATCCGTTCTATATGACTTTTTGGGCGCTCCTCCCGGCGATCATCGCCATTGCGCTGGCGCTGATTACTAAGGAAGTCTATTCCTCCCTGTTTGTCGGAATTGTTGTCGGAGGTCTGCTGTATTCCAATTTCAGCTTTGAGGGAACCCTGACCCATGTGTTTAATGACGGAATCGTGGCGTCTCTTTCGGATGCCTATAACGTAGGCATTCTTGTTTTCCTTGTCATACTTGGCATACTGGTCGTGCTGATCAACAAAGCGGGGGGATCCGCCGCGTTCGGCAGATGGGCTTCCATCCATATTAAGACACGCGTCGGAGCTTCGTTGGCAACGGTTGCGCTTGGCGTTCTGATTTTTATCGACGACTATTTTAACTGTCTCACTGTCGGCAGCGTTATGCGCCCGGTCACGGATAAGCACGGCATCTCGAGAGCGAAACTTGCTTATCTGATCGATGCGACGGCTGCTCCGATCTGCATTATTGCGCCCGTTTCATCCTGGGCAGCGGCAGTATCCAGCTATGTGGAGGACGGAAACGGGCTGTATCTGTTTATCCGTTCGATTCCATTTAACTTTTACGCGATACTTACCATCGTTATGATGATCGTTCTGTCTCTGACAGATCTGGAGTTCGGCCCGATGGCGAAACATGAAAAGAACGCACGCGAAAAGGGCGACCTGTTCTCCGGAGTCAAAGCATATTCCGACAGTCTGAACGAGGAAGGGAATCCGAAAGGACGGGTACTCGATCTGATCCTTCCGATCGCGGTTCTGATCGTTTCCTGCGTAATTGGCATGATCTATTCCGGAGGATTCTTTGAGGGAGCCGGATTTATCGAGGCATTTTCCAATTCGGATGCATCCGTCGGGCTGATGCTTGGCTCTGCCGTTACGCTTGTCGTGACGGTTATCTACTACCTGTTCAGGAGAGTGCTCTCGTTCTCTGAGATGATGAAGGGGGTCCCGGAGGGCTTCAAATCCATGGTTCCTGCCATCCTGATCCTCACGTTTGCGTGGAGTCTGAAAGCGATGACGGATTCTCTCGGCGCCAAGCAGTTCGTCGAAATGCTGGTGAAGGGATCCGCTTCCGCATTCATGTCTTTCCTGCCCGCCATTGTGTTCCTGATTGCCTGCTTCCTTGCTTTCGCAACCGGAACGAGCTGGGGAACGTTTGGTATTCTTATCCCCATTACACTCGGTGTCTTTCCTCTGACCGATCCGCTCGGGATCGTCTGCGTATCTGCCTGCATGGCCGGCGCGGTCTGCGGGGATCATTGCTCTCCGATTTCGGATACGACGATCATGTCCTCCGCCGGGGCACAGTGTGATCACGTCACGCATGTGTCGACCCAGCTGCCATATGCCATCACGGTGGCGTGCGTCAGCTTCGTCAGTTATATTCTGGCAGGATTTATTCCGAATGCCCTGATTACGCTGCCGATCGCCGTTGTGCTTATGGTATTGACGCTGGTACTGATCAAAAAGTTGCGGAAAGCGGATGCCTGATTTCGATACGTGAAGGAACGAAAATGAGGCGCGGCAGCGCCTCTTTTCTTGTCACCGGAACGTAACGAATCGTTCATTGTTATGCCATTGCGAAGGAAGAAAGGATTCTGTATACTGATATTCAGTGAAAAAGGAGTTTTTTAAAATGGAAGAGAATATCTTTCTGACCAAACCCGAAGAAACCAAGGAACCCTGGGAAGGCCCCGTTCAGACAAAAGTGTTGCCGATCATCCCGCTGCGTGGAATGAATGTTCTGCCCGGTGAGATCGTGCATTGCGATATTGGGAGATCGAAAACGCTCCAGGCCATGCAGAAAGCGCTCGAAAACAATGCGCTTGCTTTTCTGTGCATGCAGAGCGACGCAAAAAGGACGGAAATCACGCAGAACGATCTGGAGAAGTACGGCACGATCTGCAGGATCCGTCAGGTATTCCGCATTCAGAGCGAATCCGTCCATCTTCTGGTGACGGGCATCTCCCGCGGTCATATCGATGTTTTTACCAGAATCGAGCCTTATTTTGAGGCGGAGATCCAGGGACTGTTCGAACGCGAGCCCGACGAGGCAACCCAGGAGGCGTTGAGACGGCGGTTGTCGGAAGGGTTTCTGGAAATGGCTTCCGAAAAGGACCGGCTGACACAAGATCAGAGAAATACCGTTCTCAATACGGAGAGGTTTTCCGAGTTCGTGGACGCGGTCGCAAGACAGTGCATTACGAAGCAGCAGGACCGCCAGAGAGTACTTGAAACGTGCGATGCCGAAGACAGAGCGGTTCTTGTCTTGGATCTGATTCAGGATGAAATGGAGATTATCAAGGCGGATCGCCGGATCGCCGCAAAGATCAAGGAATCCATGGATAAAAACCAGCGGGATTTTGTTCTTCGTGAGAAACTGAAGGCGGTGAAATCCGAGCTGGACGGCGGAGAGGAGTCCGAGGCGGATCTCTACCGCAAACAGATGGAGGAAAAGAATCTTCCGGAGGCCGTCCGCGAAAAACTTGAGAAAGAGATCGGCAAACTGGAAGCAATGCCTTCCGGTTCTCATGAAATCCCGATGCAGCAGTCGTATATCGAATGTGTTCTGGACCTGCCGTGGACAGAAACGACGGAAGACAACCTCGATCTTGAACACGCGAGGGAGATACTGGACCGTGACCATTACGGAATGGATAAGGTTAAGGACAGGATCATTGAAATGCTGGCGGTCCAGAAGCTGACCGGCAATCCGCAGGGACAGATCATCTGCCTTGTCGGCCCCCCGGGCGTCGGAAAGACATCGATCGCGCGCGCGATCGCGGAGGCTATGGGGCGCAAGTTCGTCCGCATGAGCCTGGGCGGCGTGCACGACGAGGCGGAAATCCGCGGGCACAGAAGAACGTATATCGGCGCGATGCCGGGACGGATCATCGATGCCATGCGGCAGGCAAAAACTGTCAATCCGCTTCTTCTGTTCGACGAGATTGACAAGCTTGGGAAGGACATACACGGAGATCCTGCGTCCGCAATGCTCGAAGTGCTTGACAGCGCACAGAACAACACGTTCGCGGATCATTATCTGGAAATTCCGTATGACCTGAGCAAGTGCCTTCTTCTTACGACCGCAAACGATCCCGGAGCGATACCAAAGCCACTCTACGACCGCATGGACGTTCTGGAGGTTCCAAGCTATCTGTTCAACGAAAAGATCGAAATCGCGAAAAGACATCTGCTTCCGAAACAGATGGAGCGCAACGGAATCAGCGCGGAACAGCTTACCGTCAGCGACGCCATGATCTCTCTCCTGATCGACGGATATACAAGAGAGGCGGGCGTCCGCGAGATCGAGCGTGTTCTGGGTACCATCTGCCGGAAGGCGGCCTGTAATATTGTGAACGGACAGACGCATACGGATCTGGATGAGGATATGGTTCTTTCCTGGCTGGGACCGAGGAAGTATTACAGGGATCCCGTCCCGGAGGAAGGGGAAATCGGACTTGTTACCGGTCTCGCATGGACGAGCGTCGGCGGGGAAACACTGGAGATCGAAGCAACGGCAGTACCCGGCAAGGGAATGCTGCAGTTGACGGGTCAGCTCGGCGACGTTATGCAGGAATCCGTAAAGGCTGCTCTGACCTATGTCCGGGCAAACGCGGAAAGGCTGTCGATCGATCCGGAGATTTTTGAGAAAACAGATCTGCATGTACATGTCCCGGAAGGAGCGGTCCCGAAAGACGGACCCTCGGCGGGCATTGCCATGATGACCGCTTTGACGTCCGTGTTAACCGGTATTCCGGTCAAGTCTTCCCTTGCTATGACGGGAGAAATCACGCTGCGCGGCAGAGTGCTTCCGATCGGAGGACTTCGCGAAAAGCTTTTGGCCGCCGTCCGAGCGGGCATTTCTACAGTCGTACTTCCGACGAAGAACAAGGACGACCTGTTCGACGTTCCGGAGAGCGTCAGGAACGCGCTGGATATCCGATTTGCGGATCATGCGGACGATGTTCTGAAGGATGCGCTGTCAAGGCAGCCTGAGATGTTTATACCGCAGACCGCGCCTATTGCCGTCGGAGAAAACCATGCAGCCATTTGTCATTAAAAAAACGGAGTTTATTACAAGCGCGGGCGCCGGTTCAGCTTATCCGGCGCCCATCCAGTCTGAGATAGCAATCGTCGGCAGAAGCAATGTCGGCAAGTCCAGTCTTATCAATCATCTTTGCGGGAACAAAAAACTTGCCAGAACCTCACAGACGCCGGGGAAGACGCGTGTGATCAATTTCTATCTGGTCAACGAATCCTTCTTTCTGGTGGATCTTCCGGGGTATGGCTTTGCAAAGGCCTCAAAAAGCGAACAGGCGCAGTGGGGTTCCCTGATGGAAAAATATCTGTCTGACGGAAGGGTCAGCCATATTTTCCTGTTGCTGGATATCCGCCACGAACCTACCGCGGAGGACCGCCAGATGTACAAATGGATCGTTTACTACGGCGTTCCATTTACCCTGATTGCCACAAAAGCGGATAAAATCGCAAAGACAAAACGGAAACATGCTGCGAACCTGGTTGCGAAACAGCTGGGAGCCGCTCCATATGCCATTCCTTATTCCGTGGAGACAGGGGACGGAAAAGACGCACTGCTGGAAGCGGTCGGCCGGATTGTACAGCCTGAGATAATACAGCAGGAGGAAGCAAATGCGGATTTTTGCCCTGTCTGATTTGCATCTGTCATTTTCCTGTGAAAAACCGATGGATGTTTTCGGAGACGCCTGGAAAGGCCATGCGGAGCGCATCGAGGAGAACTGGCAGAATACTGTTTCCGAAGAAGACGTTGTGCTGGTTGCCGGCGACATCAGCTGGGCGATGTCCATGCAGGAAGCCAGGAAGGATCTTGATTTCCTGGAAAGGCTGAACGGGACCAAAATCATCCTTCGCGGGAATCATGATTATTGGTGGAGTTCCGCTACAAAGGTACGCAGCGCTGTATCGGATTCGATTCTGGTCGTTCAGAATAATTCGTTCTGTTTTGGGAACTATGCTGTCGGCGGAACAAGACTCTGGACGATTCCGAACGAAGAAACAAAGCCCGAAGATCTCAAAATCTACAGGAGAGAACTGGAGCGTCTCAAACTGACTCTGAAATCCATGCCTGAAGGGCAGGAAAAGATTTTGATGACCCACTATCCTCCAATCGATCCGTCGAACATGAATACCCCCGCGTCCTCCATCATGAAGGAGTATGGGGTTTCGACTGTTGTGTACGGGCATCTGCACGGGAGAGCGCATCACGCGGCTGTTACAGGAGAGCATGACGGAATCCGTTATATGCTGACTTCGGCGGACTACCTCAAATTCACGCCCGTTCTGATCTGTTGACGCAAACAAAAACAGCATGGGATTCAATACCATGCTGTTTTTGTGTTGTATAAGGGTTCAGAGATTGATTGTCCGGTATCGGTTATCCAGCCGGGCGTTTTTTTGTATGACGCGGTTCTTCGCGGGTACCACCGTGCAGTTGTCCGGAATGTTTTCCGTTACAACGCAGTTCGCCCCGATGCGGACCCGGTCACCGACCGTACAGCCTCCGACTATCTTCGCACCTGCACCGATAAAAACTTCATCTCCAATAACGGGGATACCGGCGCCTTTGCTGTCAGCGAAGGTATTTGAGCCGATCGTAACCTGATGAAAGATCACACAGTCTGAACCGATCGTTGCCCCGCAGGAAACAAAGATTCCGCTGATGCCATGGGGAAAGACCGGCTTTCCCTTGATCTCCGATTCCAGCGGAATGAACGCATGAAATCTGCCGGTCATCTTTTCATACCGGTATGCGTAGTAGTAATGCTTCCATCCTTTGCAGGTGAGCGCTTTCTGACGAAGATCCCACCACTTGTCAGTGGAAAACTCCGGAATCAGACTGTGCCCCAGCCGGACCAACAGATTCGGCATATCGCTCAGTCTTCCAGCTCAGACGTGCAGTGCGGGCAGCGGGTTGCGCCGATCGGAATCTCCGATTTGCAGAAGGGGCAGACTTTCGTGGTTGGAGCAGCGGGAGCTTCTTCCGGCTTTTTCTTGAGACTGCTCGCTTTGTTAATGGACTTGATCACAAGGAACAGCACCATGGCGACGATCAGGAAATTGATGACCGCGGAAAGGAAGGCTCCGTAATGGATCTCAACCTCGTTAACGGTTGCCGTCAGCGTGGAGAAATCCTGTTTAAAGATCAGGCCGATCAAGGGAGAGATGATATCTCCGACGAGAGAGGAGACGATAGCGCCGAACGCCGCGCCGATGATGACGCCGATGGCCATGTCCATAACGTTGCCCTTGAACGCGAACGTTTTAAATTCATTCCATAGTTTTTTCATAACGAAACTCCTTTTTGCATTTCTGTATTATTTATATATTATATCAGGAAAAAACGGTATCACGGATTAATTTATGAATTTTTCCATGAACAGGATGTGATACCATTTTCCGAATTTATAACCGCAGTTATGCAGACAGCCTGCTTCCGAAAACCCGCATGAACGGTGGAACCGTGGACTGTCTGATGAGAGATAAGGATCTGCTTCTTCGGAAGGTACGGTAATAACGGCAATCAGATCCCTTATACCGCTCTCCCTGAGCGCGTTTTCAAGCCGCTCGTACAGAGGACGGCCGAGTCCCTTGTGACGGGCGCTCATGTCCAGATAGATCGAGATTTCCGCGCAGTAATCATACGCTTTTCTCTCACGGAAACGGGACGCATAGGCGTATCCCAGAATGATTCCGTTCTGTTCCAGAACGAAATAAGGATACCCTCTATCCAGAATCTTCCGGATTCTGTCCCGGAAGGCTTCCGTATCGGGAACATCATACTCAAACGTGACGGCGGTATCCGTCACATAAGGCCTGTACACGGAAAGCAGCTGTTCCGCGTCATCCGGCGATGCGTTCCGGATCAGGATATTCGGCTTGTTTTCAGTGCTGGTCTTCATTACGGGAAAACTCCTCTGACGGTTTTGTAAACCGTTATTTGCCATGCTCCTTTTTCCAGGCTTTGATCTGGGCAAGCCTGTCCTTGTAGCGAACCTCCACGCCCTGCTCGGTAGGCCTGTAATATACGCGTCCGATCAGGGAATCCGGGAGGCACTGCATGCTGGTCAGCTTGTCGTCGTAATCGTGCGCGTACTGATAACCCTTTCCGTAATCCAGTTCGCGCATCAGTTTCGTAACGCCGTTCCGGATGACAAGGGGAACCGGTTCCGACAGGTGCTGCAGAGCGTCCTTTTTTGCGGCGGCATATGCCGAGTCCATTGCGTTGGATTTTGGCGCCATCGACATGTAAATGACCGCTTCGGTGAGATGTACCGAGCATTCCGGCATTCCGATGAAATGGCATGCCTGATAGGCAGCCACGCCAATTTCGAT
The DNA here is from genome assembly GCA_017394605.1 of Clostridia bacterium. Next base: position 20,010 of record JAFPXU010000082.1, read on the forward strand.
CGCCCTTGGGTCCGCAAGTCCGACGTCTTCGCTGGCAAACCGCAGAACGCGTCTCGCGACGTACAGGGGATCCTCTCCTGCCTCCAGCATGCGGGCAAGCCAGTAGACCGCGGCATCCGGATCCGAATTCCGCATGGACTTGTGAAGTGCGGAAATCAGATTGTAGTGCTCCTCGCCGTTCTTGTCATACAGGAGGGATTTTTTAGAAATACACTGTTCGAGCGTCTCATTTGTGACTGTAATGACGCCGTCTTCATCCAAGTCGCCGTTCAGCACGACCATTTCCAGCGTGGAAAGAGCGGTCCGGGCATCACCGTTTGCAAAGTTGGAGATCAGTTCCGTCATGTTTTCCGGCATGCGGATATTCTGACCGCCGAATCCGCGGGGGTCCTGAAGCGCTCTGTTCAGAAGGGCGGTCAGCTCCTCCGTTTTTAATGCCTGCAGTACGAATACTTTACATCTGGACAGCAAAGCGCCGTTGACTTCGAAAGAAGGATTTTCCGTTGTGGCGCCAATCAGAATAATGCTTCCCTTTTCCACAAACGGGAGGAAAGCGTCCTGCTGCGCCTTGTTGAACCGGTGGATTTCATCGACGAACAGGATCGTCTTTTCGCCGAATCGGCGGTTTTCCTCTGCCTTGTTCATCACGGTGCGGATCTCCTTGATGCCGCTGTTTACGGCGGAAAAATCGATAAACGCGGCTTTTGTCCTGCTGGCTATGATTCGCGCAAGCGTCGTTTTGCCGACTCCCGGAGGACCCCAGAAAATCATGGAAGAGATCTGGTCGCTTTCGATCAGACGGCGCAGAACCTTGCCCTGCCCGAGCAGATGCGTCTGTCCGACGAATTCGTCCAGCGTTTCCGGCCTCAGTCTTGCGGCCAGCGGCTGATTGGTTTGATCGTCAAAAAGTGTCGGTTCACTCATGATTTACGCCTCTGATACAGATAATAGGTTTGGATGTCTTCTTCATAGAAATAACTTGCTTCCGAGATGACGGAAAAGCCCTCGATCGGATACTGTCGGTTCCGCGTTACGACGAATTCGATTTCAGGATTGTTCAGATAGGAATTCTGCTCCTGAAGGATTTCCTCCGTGGCAGAATTCAGCCAGGTAAAACACCGGAAATCGGGGATATCATCGATGGCAAGGTAGAAGCCGGCATCCATCATATGATAACTAAGAAGGGTTCCAGAACCATTGGTCGAGTCGCTTCGCATGATTTCCGCGAACCGGTACTGCGGGAGGTCCTGTTTCTTCATGCGCAGCATATAGGTATTGGAGGAAAGCGGAAGACAAAGCGCGACGGAAACAAGGAGGGTGAGACCTGCGCCTGCAACGGCAGGGATGGTTTCTGCGAGCCGTCCGGAAAAAGAAGAACGGTTCAAAAGACGGAAAAGGGGGATCCATCCAAGACAAGCGAACATGGTCAGCACGATTCCGTAATATCGGTATCCGGTTCCGCCTGCGTAGATTCCCGCAGCGGCAAACAGAAACAGAACCGCGGGTGAAATCCGCTCCAGAAAAGATCTGCTAGTTTTCCGTGATAACAAGAGATAAAGAATACCGGTTGCAATCAGAACGGAATACTGCGGATTCCTGAATAAAGTGGCGCCCGTCATCCGGATAATGGAAAAAACGGCGAGCAACGGGGAGTTTTCCTCAGCGGAACCATATCCCGCGATATTGTTGAAGAAATAGTACCTCCAGAGTTCGGGAAGCGCGTGATGAGCGAAATAGTATATAAGCCATGGAACGGAAGCGGCGGCCATTCCCGCGAGGAAGAGGAAAACGGAACCGAAGGCGGTCCCAATTCTGCGGCGGGAAAGGAGACAGAGGAAAAGCAGCAGAAGCCAGCCGATATAGAACCCGGTCAGCGTGTATTTTGCCCAAAACATGCATCCTGCAAGGAATCCGTGAAGCACGAGTCTGATCTTTCCGACCGCAGCGTCTTCCCGGATACAGCGAAGGAGTTCATAGAAAGAAAAAGCATAGGCGGGAAGGAACAGCTCCTCGACGCTTCCGCCGTGTGCGAAACTCATTGCCGACGCAACAAGCATGCCAAGCAAGGGAATGCAGAGAAAAGCGTTTCTGCTCTCATACAGGGAAACGGTTTTATACGACCAGTACAAAAAGAAGGTAAAGGAGAGAACTTCCAGGATATACAGTCCGGTAAAAGAGGTTCCGGAAATCAGGGACGCAACGGCAAAGAGAAGGAAGGCAAAAGGTCCTTTCTGATCAAAAAGATCGCGGTAGGGTACCTTTCCCTGTGTCATTCCCTTTCCGACTGTGAAGATGATGTTGGCGTCCTCCCAGTCGTTCAGTGGATAAAGAGGGGAGGATTTCGTGCACAGCAAAAGGATCAGCAGCGAGCTGATCAGGCAGAACAGAAGGATCGGTTTTTGCACAGATCTCTTTCGCATCATAATACCACTTATATCATTTTATCATATGTGGATATGGACGCAAGGAAGAAAAAAACGGGGTCACATTGCTGTGACCCCGTAGGAGTTGCTGCTAGAACCGTGAACGATTACCGACCGAACTGGCAGTCATTGTTGCCGGAGTTGGTGGTCCACATTTCGAGCATGTTGATCGGGTCGTTGAAGTCTGCGATCCAGCCTTCACGAGCGAAGTCGAAGTTGCCCTGTTTACGCTCCTCAAGGAAGACGTTCCAATCCTGCTGCTCAATGGAGAGCTTGATGCCTACCGCGGCGAGGTCCTGCTGCAGAGACTCAGCAACTGCAATGTGGCCGGAAGTCGGGTTGGTGAGGTAGGTCAGGTCGATCGGTGTCTCGGAGGAGAGCATGCCGTCATCACCGAACTTGAAGCCGGCTGCTTTCAGCAGCGTGCGGGCTTCTTCGATGGTGGCATCAGGATCGTTGTTGATGGCGTAACCATCATAGTAAGCGCTGTCTTCCACGGTGGTCTTGAAGATGCCGCCGTTGCCGTCTGCCATGCCGATCGGGATGAAGGAAGTAGCGACCTTCTGACCGGTCTGGCCGATGTTCTCGCAGATGTAGTCACGGTCGATCAGGATCACGAACGCTTTACGAGCACAGGCTGCCTGAGCGGGGGTCATGCCATCGAACAGAGAACTCTTGCAGTTGAAAGCGCAGTAGTAGGTACCGAGCTCGTCAACAATGTGGAATTCCGGATTTGCGGTTTCTTTCAGAGTCGCGATTTCATCCGTCGGGACGGAGTCAGCGAAGTCGAGGTTGCCGGCATTGTACGCAGCGAAGATCGCTGTGTCGTCAGCGGAGAGCATGTACTCGATCTTGTTGAGAGAGACCTTGTCAGCGTCGAACCAGTAGGGGTTCTTCTCATAGGTCATGGACTCGTCATGATTCCATGCTGTGAGAACGAACGCACCGTTGGAGATGAAGCCGGCTTCCTGTGCCCAGTGACCCGGGTTGGATGTCCAGTCATCATATTTTTCAACTTCGGACTGCTTGATCGGGAAGAAGGTCGGGAATGCCATCAGGTCTTCCATGTAAGCGCAGGGAGCGGTGAGAACGAACTCGAAAGTCGTGTCGTCGATCGCTTTGCAGTTGATGGGAGAAGACTCTGCATCGGAATAACCTTCGAATCCGGAGAACATGTACTGATAGTCAGCGGCTGTCGCGAGGTCAGCTGCGCGCTTCCAGGAGTACTCGAAGTCTTTAGCAGTCAGGTCGGAACCGTCGGACCACTTCAGACCGGATTTCAGGGTTACCGTGTAGGTGAGACCATCTTCGGATACGACATAGCTCTCTGCGCATGCCGGAACCGGTGCGCCGGAAGCGTCATAGGTGTACAGACCGGAGAAGGAGTTCGCCGCGAGGCAGGCACCGTCGACGGAGCTGTTCAGAGCGGGATCAAGATAATCCGGCTCGGAGCTCAGGTTGATACGGATCGTATCAGCACCGTTTGCCATCTGGGTGTACATGAAGAACTTGGTTGCGAACGGGTTGGAATAGATGCCGCTCACATAATCCTTCTGCATGTAGACGTCATTGTAATAGTAATACGGAATGACGCACCACGTTGCCATCAGGATGTCTTCTGCCTGATGCATCATCTCAGTACGTTTTGCGGTATCTGTTTCAGCTTTGATGGCTGCGACCAGTGCATCGTACTGACCCCACTCTGTCAGAGGATCGATGAAAGCGTCGGAAATGAAATCTTCCGCGTTCGGAGCTTCCTCTTCAGAGGTTGCTGCGGGCTGCTGAATTGCTTCTGCAACCTGGGCGACTGCTGCTTCCACGGCTGCCTGATCAACCTGACCATTCGCACAAGCTACAAGCGCGAAGATCATGCAAGCTGACAGAACCAGAGCAATGATTTTTTTCATTTGATTTCCTCCTATAAGAATAAATACCTTTTTTCAAAGGGATAATGCCAAATTATATACATTGTATATAAAAAAGTCAATAAGTGACCGTCACATTTCATAGCATTGTTACAATCACTTATTGAATAAATACTGATTAAATCAGAATAATTATGCGAAGCCTAAACGCCGGGCTTCATTTGACATGACACGCCACAAAGTGCCCGTTTCCGCGGTCGGTAAATTCCGGCATCTCTTCTGCACACTTTTCGGTTGCGTATCTGCAGCGGGTTCTGAACGGACATCCGGTCGGCATGTTGAGCGGGGACGGGACGTCTCCTTCCAGAACGATCCTCTGCTTTCTGCGCGCAGTTTCAGGATCAGGAATCGGGACGGCGGACAGCAGGGATTCCGTATAGGGGTGGATGGGATGATCCATCAGTTCGTCGGAGTCGGCAAGCTCCACCATGTGCCCCAGATACATGACGGCGATACGGTTCGAGATATGACGTACGACCAGCAGATCATGGGCAATGAAAAGGTAGGCAACGCCCAGCTTTTCCTGCAGTTCCTCGAACATGTTGATGACCTGTGCCTGGATGGAAACGTCCAGAGCGGAAACAGGTTCATCGCAGACAATGAACTTCGGATTGACCGCAAGCGCTCTCGCGATGCCGATACGCTGGCGCTGCCCGCCGGAAAACTCATGCGCGTATCTGGTCGCGTGCTCCGCGTTCAGACCGACCAGCTCCATCAGATTGAGGATCTTTTCACGGCGTTCCTTGGAACCGGAATACAGATGGTGAACGTCAAGCGGTTCGCCGATGATGTCTTCTACGGTCATTCTCGGGTTCAGAGAGGAATAGGGATCCTGAAAGACCATCTGCATTTGTTTGCGGAGCGCCTTAATGTTGCTCCTGGTGATTTCGGTTCCTTCAAAGAAGACCTTGCCGCCTGTCGGTTCGTACAGTCGGAGAACGGATCTGCCGACTGTTGTCTTGCCGCAGCCGGATTCGCCGACGAGGCCGAGCGTCTCACCGTGGCGGATGGAGAAGGAGATATCGTCAACGGCTTTCAGAGGCGTGGTTTTCGCGAAACCGGTGCGGATGGGGAAATACTGTTTTAGATGTTCAACATCAAGAAGATTGGTCATTTGGATGCTTCCTCCTTTTCCGCAGTATCCGGCAGCGTTTCAAAACCTTTGCCGTCCCGCACGTTGATCCAGCAGGAGGCTTTATGGTTTTCGTTGATAAACAGCTCTTCAGGAATCTCTTCCAGGCAGATCTTCATGGCAGCGTCGCAGCGGGGGCAGAAGGCGCAGCCCGCAGGCATGTTGAGCATGTTGATCGGCGTGCCCGAGATCGGAACCAGTTTCTGCTTTTTGGAGTTCATGGTCGGGATGCTTCGGAGCAGTCCCTTTGTATATTCGTGATGCGGATTATAGAAGATCTCGTCCGCCGTACCGCGTTCACAGACGCGGCCGCCGTACATGACGATGATCTCGTCGCAAATCTCCGCGATAACGCCCAGATCGTGGGTGACCATGATGATGGCCATTCCCATCTTTTTCTGCAGGGACTGCATGAGTTCCAGAATCTGCGCCTGGATCGTAACGTCCAACGCGGTGGTGGGTTCGTCCGCGATCAGGATATCGGGTTCGCAGGCGAGTGCCATGGCGATCATGATCCTCTGCCGCATGCCGCCGGAAAGCTGATACGGATACTGCTTCATGCGCTTTTCGGGTTCGTTGATTCCGACGAGCGAGATCAGTTCCACCGCCCGGTCATATGCTTCCTTGCCGCGCTTCGGCGTATGAAGCGTGATCGCTTCTTTCAGCTGGTTGCCGATTGTGAAGACCGGGTTTAGGCTCGTCATGGGATCCTGGAAGATGATGGAAACGCACCGTCCGCGGAAAGACTGCATTTCCTTGTCCGACCATTTGACGATGTTCTCGCCCTTGAACAGGATCTCGCCTTTGTCGATCCATCCGTTTTCAGAGAGAATCTGCATGACGGAATAAGCGGTAACGCTCTTTCCGGATCCAGATTCGCCGACGATGCCGAGGACTTTGCCCTCATCGAGGTTGAAGCTGACGCCGTTTACTGCGCTGACGACGCCGTTATCAGTGGAAAAATGCGTGTGCAGGTCTTTTACACTCAGGAGATGTTCATAGTTCTTCTGTTCCATATTTTTACCTCCTCAGCTTCGGATCGAACGCATCCCGCATGCCGTCGCCCAGCAGATTCAGCGAGAGAACGATCAGGCAGATCGCCGCCGCAGGAAAGATCAGTTTGTACGGGTAGGACTGGAGACCTTGCCGTGCTGCGTTTGCCAGAGAACCGAGAGACGGCATGGGAGCCGAAACGCCCAGACCGATGAAGGAAAGATAGCTTTCCGTGAAGATTGCCGACGGGATCTGCAGCGCGGTGGAAATGATGATAACCGACAGACAGTTCGGAAGGATATGCTTGCGGATGATCCTCGCACTGCCTGCGCCGATCGATTTTGCCGCGAGGACATAGTCGTTTTCACGGATCGACAGAATCTGGCCGCGGATGAGACGGCACATTCCGACCCAGTACAGCGCACCGAAGACGATGAACATGGAGATCATGTTCGTGCCGAGGTTGGCAAGGACGGAACCGGTCTTGAACGAGAGGACTTCTTTCAGTACGACGGAAAGAAGGATGACCATCAGCATGTCCGGAAGCGAATAGATAATATCCACAATACGCATGATGATCAGGTCGACTCTTCCGCCGATATAGCCCGAGATACTGCCGATCAGCATGCCGATGATCAACACGATAATGCTGGCAAAGAATCCGACAAACAGGGATACGCGCGCACCGTATACCACACGGATGAAATAATCGCGGCACTGTTCATCCGTCCCGAAGATGTGCGGGAAACGGGTGTTGCCCTTTGCGATATATTTCTGTTCTTCCTTGCTGAATTCAAACGGCGCAAGGTTCTTGGCGCCCTTGTCGCGGCGTCCGTTGACGGAGAGGATCTCCTCATAACCGTAAGGAACGATCATCGGTGCAATGACGATGGTCGCGATAACAAGGAACAGAACGATAAGACTCGCAACGGCCAGAGGGTTCTTCATCAGACGGCGCATGCCATCTCGGAAGAACGTCGTGCTCTTGCTCATGACCTCCTGCTGGCGTTTTTCATCCTCTGTGGCAGGCTCGAACTTTTTGAGATCCAGCTGCAGACTGAAGGGACGTTTTTTCGGAATCGTGTTGTTTTCCATGCTTTTTCCTCCCATCTCAATCATACTGGATGCGCGGGTCTACGACTTTATACAGAAGATCGCAGACCAGGGTCGCCACGACCATCAGGGAGGCGAGGAAGATCGTTGTCGCCATGATCAGAGTATAATCACGGTTGTTGATGGCACTGACGAATTTGCCGCCCATTCCGCCGATGGTGAAGATCGTTTCCACAACCATGGAGCCGGTGATGATATACGCAATCTGGGGTCCCGCATAGGTGATGACCGGTATCAGGGAGTTTCTCAGAGCGTGCTTGAAGATCAGCTTGGCCTTGGAAACGCCCTTTGCGCGTGCGGTGCGGACATAATCCTGACCGAGCGCGTCAAGCATGCTCGTTTTGCTGAGCCTTGTGATATAAGCCATCGGATAGGCGGACAGCGAAATGACGGGCAGGATATAACTGCTGTTGTTGGCGTCCCAGACGGGAACCCATCCGAGACGGATACAGAATACCAGCAGCAGAAGCGTCGCTAGAACAAAACTTGGTACCGCGGTAAAAAGCGTGGAGAAAAAGACGATGACCCTGTCCGGCAATTTGTTCCGTGTTAAAGCGGCGAGCGAACCGAATACCGTTCCGCAGACCAGCGCCACCAGCATGGCCATGAGGCCGAGACGCGCGGATATCGGGAAGCTTTCTCCGATAATGGCTCTGATCTCACGGCCGTTTTTCAGCGAAACACCGAAATCGCCCTGCAGCAGTCCTTTCATATACATAATAAACTGCGTGAACAACGGCTTATCCAGATTATAGCGAGCGTTCAGAGCGTCAATCGTCGCCTGACTCAGAGCTTTTTCCTTGTTGAACGGTCCGCCCGGAACCGCATGCATCAGGAAGAACGTAATCGCACAGATAGCCAGAATGGTCACGATAGCGAGCAACACACGTTTAATAATGTATCTGCCCAAAATCCCACTCCCTTTCTTATACGGTGGATTTATCTGAATCTGATAGCAAATAAACCCAAATAATAGCACTTGGTTATAATTTATTTAGTATATAGGATTGTGTTTTACGCGTCAATCAAAACGGAGAGAAAAGTCGCATAAAAACCTGCGGAATCCTGCATATTATGCGGTTTTTTCGTAGCGGGAGGGTGCTGATCCGTAGCGGAGACCGGCCGTGAACAGAAAAACGGCATGTCAAAACAATGGAGATTTACTGCCCGGCTTGGTATACTGACTATGAATGAACAGGACCGGCGCATTGACGGTCAAAGGGAGCGCGGACGTGGGAATACCGCTTGATTCCGGAAGGAAAAACGCAAAAATCAATTATCAGAAGGAGACCGATAGAGTGCTGGAAGGGCTTCATGACCGGCCGAGGCTTCTTCTGCACAGCTGCTGCGGGCCCTGCTCCAGTTATGTTCTGGAATATCTCTCGAAATCATTTGATATCACGGTTTTTTACTATAATCCGAATATCCGTCCGGAAGAGGAGTTTGTGAAGCGGCTGGAGAATCAGAAAAAGCTGCTGAACGAGATGCGGCCGGAAGGAGCATGCGCGGAGCCCGTCGCGCCGCCTTACGATCCGACTCCGTTTGAGGAGATCGCACGAGGGATGGAGGACCTCCCGGAAGGCGGGGAGCGGTGCCTGAGATGCTACCGCCTGAGACTTGAAAAGACGGCGGAATATGCCGCCGCGCACGGGTTCGAATGGTTCTGTACCACACTGTCCGTCAGTCCGCACAAGAATGCCGAAGCCCTGAACCGGATCGGCGAGGAAACCGCTGAGAAGTACGGTTTACGGTATCTTCCATCCGACTTTAAAAAACGTTCCGGTTACCTGAGATCGATACGGCTTTCCGAACAATACGGGCTTTACAGGCAGAACTACTGCGGCTGCACGCCCCCCGCAGCTGAAACCGAAAAGGACAAATCGCGATAACCGTTCTGAAGATCGAATAAGCCGGAAGTGTTATACAACGGCTTTTTTCTTATTTTAACGGAATAATACATCGGGAAAAAATAATTCTGATCCAAACCATTATTCTCCCAATAGAATAACGAGGCTGTATGCCGTTATATTGAAAAAAAGGTGCCCTGGCATTATACTGAATATAACTATAGGATGCTGAATTTCTTTGCAGTTTTTGTATGGAGTTCAGCATGATTCATGTTTTTCTCGATTCATTCTTTATATCGGACTCCCAAGCATCAAACGAACAGGAGATACAAGATGCAAAATGTAGGTAAAAGCGTAACCAGAGTCGATGCCTATGATAAGATTACCGGCAGGGCGAAGTACGTGGATGACCTCTGCGACAACAGGAGCGCGCTGGTCCTCCGGATCGTCCATTCAACGATCGCGCACGGTTATGTCAAAAGCATTGATGCTTCCGAGGCGGAAAAGGTCCCGGGCTTTGTCAGGATATTCACCTGCTTTGAAGTGCCGGAAATCGACTTCGCGACCGCGGGACATCCGTATTCCATGGATCCGTCTCATCAGGATACCGCCGACCGGCGGATCCTGAACAGGCATGTCCGCTACTACGGCGACGACGTGGCTGTCATCGTTGCGGAGAATGAGATCGCAGCTGCGCAGGCTGCCCGCAAGGTCAAGGTCGAATATGAGGAACGGCCCTTTGTCCTTGATGCGCAGGAGGCGATGAAGCCCGACGCCCCCGTGATCCACCGTGAGCAGTTTCCGGACAATGTTCTGAAGCATACCGATGTCCGTATCGGCAATTATGCGGAGGCGATCAAGGAACCCGGGCTGATCTGCGTGGATAAATGGTACGAGACGCAGACGGTACAGCACTGCCATATCGAGAACTTCATCTGCTATGCATACGAGGAAGCGGGGAAGGTCGTTATTGTTTCCTCCACACAGATTCCGCATATCGTCAGGCGGATTACAGGCCAGGCGCTCGGCGAGCCGTGGGGAAACGTCCGTATTATCAAGCCGTACATCGGCGGCGGTTTCGGAAACAAACAGGATGTCCTGTATGAGCCGCTTGCCGCGTGGGTGTGCCGGAAAATGGGGGGCAGGCTTGTAAAGATCGACGTTGCGAGAGAAGAGACGTTTGTCAACAACCGTGTCCGCCATGCGATCCGCTATCATATCATTTCATGGGTCAAGCCGGACGGTACATTTGTCGCAAGAAAGCTTGAATGCTTCTCAGATCAGGGCGCTTACGCCTCTCACGGGCATTCCATCGTGGCCAAAGGCCTCGGCGCTTTTGCCAAGATGTTTCCCTGCCCGAACGTGGAAGCGGATGCCTATACGGTATATACCAACAAGCCGGTCGGCGGCGCGATGCGCGGTTACGGCATGCCGCAGGCTTCCTTCGCATTCGACTGCGCGACGGAAGACATCGCGAGAGTGCTTGGGATCGACTCCCTGGCGCTCAGGAGAAAGACGCTCATGCCGAAGGGATTCAAGGATGGCTTCTTCAAGACCGAGCAGTATTATGATTCCTACAACCAGTGCCTTGACAAGGCTATCGCATATATCGACTATGAGAAGAAACATAAGGAGTATGAAAACCAGACCGGAGATATCCGGAAAGGCGTAGGAGTCGGAACGTTCTGGTACAACACAGGCGTATGGCCGATTTCTCTCGAGTGTTCCTCCTGCCGCATGGTGCTGAACCAGGACGGAACGATCCAGGCGCAGGTGGGCGAGACGGAGATCGGACAGGGCGCCGATACGGCATATTCCCAGATGGCGGCGGACGTGGTCGGGCTGAAGAGCTACAAGGACGTTCATATCGTGTCCAATCAGGATACGGACATCACGCCGTTCGGCCTTGGGGCATACGCTTCCAGACAGACGTATATGGTTGGTTTTTCCGTGACGCAGACCGGCAAGCTTCTGAAGAAGAAGATCCTGGATTATGCGCATGAAATGACCCGCATGCCGGTGGATATCCTCGACGTTGTGGACGGCAACATCGTCCGCAAAGGGGACGGCCGCGTGCTGGTCTCTCTCGCGGAACTTGCCACAACCGCGTTCTACAGCACCGAGCACTGCGACCATCTCACCGCAGAATCCACCTATCAGATCAAGAGCAACGCGTACTCGTTCGGGTGCTGCGCGGCGGAGGTGGAAGTCGATATTCCGCTCTGCAGAGTGCAGGTGAAAAAGATCATCAACGTGCACGATTGCGGCAATCTGATCAATCCTGCTCTCGCCGAGGCGCAGGTACACGGCGGGCAGTCCATGGCGATCGGCTACGCTCTTTCCGAACGGCTGATGTTCGATCAGAAGACTGGCCGTGTGCTGAACAACAACCTGCTGGATTACAAACTCTCTACATCAATGGATCATCCGCATCTCGAAGCGCAGTTCGTCGAGAACCCGGAACCCACGAACCCGTTCGGAACGAAGTCGCTGGGCGAGCCGCCTGCCTGCACGGTCGCGCAGGCGATCCGAAACGCGGTCCTGAACGCGACCGGGGTCGCCGTGAACGAGCTGCCCCTGCATCCGCAGAACCTGTACAAGCGGTTCCGCGAAGAAGGCCTGATCAAAGACCCTTGGCAGAAGGAGGAATAAGACCATGTATGACATGAAGGAACTGTACGAGGCTTTTTCGGTGGAGGAAGCCGTCAAACTGCGGGTCGAGCATCCTGAAGCCCAGGTGATCGCGGGAGGATCCGACGTTCTTGTGCAAATGCGGGAAGGAAAGCGAGCCGGAAAGGAACTGATTTCCATCTATCTCGTGGACGAACTCCGCGGGATCCGGATCGACGAGGAAGAGAACATCCGCATCGGTTCCCTGACAAGTTTCTCCCATATTACAAAAGACCCCATCATTCAGAAATACATCAATGTTCTTGGCGAGGCGGTCGATCAGGTCGGAGGACCGCAGATCCGCAATATCGGAACGATCGGCGGAAACACCTGCAACGGCGTTACCTCAGCGGATTCCGCGTCCACCCTGCATGCGTGGGAGGCGATCGTGGAACTGACCGGACCGGACGGAGTGAGAAGGCTGCCTATCAAGGATTTCTATATCAAGGCCGGAACGGTGGACATCCGGGAGGGCGAGATTCAGACAGCTATTCTGATCCCGAAGGAAAGCTACGAGAACACGTTCGGTTATTACTGGAAATACGCCATGCGCAATGCAATGGATATCGCGACGACCGGATGTTCCGTGAACGTCCGTCTTTCCCCGGACAAAAAGACGATCGAGCGCGCAAGGATCGCGTACGGCGTGGCCGCGCCAGTTCCCGTGCGGGCACCGCACGCGGAAGAGGCTGCGAACGGCGCACCCGTCTCGGAGGAGACCGTCGAGAAATTCGCTCTGGCAGTGCTTGAAGATATCAATCCGAGAGACTCCTGGCGTGCCGGCAAGGCGTTCCGCCAGCATATCTCTGTGGAGATGGCAAGACGCTGTCTCCGCGCGTCCATCCTTAGAGCGGGAGGTACACTCTGATGAAAGATCAGTACAGACTCGTTGAGTTCAATCTGAACGGAAAGGATGTTTCCTGCATGGTCGATTGCAGGGCTTCCCTGACCGACATGCTTCGGAACGATTATCGTCTGACGTCAGTCAAGAAAGGATGCGAGGTCGGAGAATGCGGGGCATGCAACGTTCTGATCGACGGAGAATGCTTCAATTCCTGCATTTATCTCGCTGTATGGGCAAGAGGGAAAAAGATCCGGACGCTGGAGAGTCTTCTCGGACCGAACGGAGAACTGAGTGACATTCAGCAGGCGTTTGTGGATGAAACCGCCGTACAGTGCGGATTCTGCACGCCCGGTTTTGTTATGACCGCTGTGGAAATACTGGAAAGCGGGAAGGTCTATTCCGACGATGAGCTCAGAAAGCTCCTGAGCGGGCATCTTTGCCGCTGTACCGGATACGAGAACATCTTCCGTGCCGTCAAGAAGACGATGTATAAACGGAACGGACTGGAATGGAAAGAAGAAAACTGATTCATACGGAAGACGGCGTTATTTACCAGAATGCCGTCTTCTGTCATGCAGGGTAAACAGAAAGGGGTAACGTTCATGGCAGACAAACTCATCATAGCCCGCTCAATCGAGGAAGCTTTGCAGGCGAGATGCCCGGATGCCGCGTTTCTGGCGGGCGGAACGGAAATCAACCGGCTGGGTTCTTTTGTAGCGGCCGATACGCTGATTTCTCTTAAGAAGATCGGCAAGCTGCGCGGGATCAAGAAGGACGGAGGCAAGGTCTGGATCGGCGCGTATACAACGTTCCAGGAAATTGTCGATTGTCCGGAAGTGCCCGAATGGCTGCGGGATGCGTGCAGGCTGATGGCGTCAAGAACAAAACGCAACATGGCAACGCTGGGAGGAAACATCGCGATTCTCCGAGACGATTCTTATGTTGCTCCCGCACTGATCGCAGCCAGGGCAACCGTCGTATATACGGAGGAATCCGGGAAAAACAAGGAATGCTGTATCTGCAAGTACATGGAAGCAAGGCAGGAGGGGAAACTCGGCAACGGGCTGATCCTCAGGATCGGGATCGATCCGAACAGGAAGGTGCTTCTGAAACGGTATGCGAATACAGCCATGAGCCATTCTGTCATGAATCTTGCGTATGGTTTTGATCCGGACGGGAAAGCGGTCTCCATCGGAGCCGCTCTGAAGAATACCGGACTTTTCAAACTTCGTTCGGCGGAGGAACTGATCGCGTCCGATCCGGATGTTTCCGAGGAAACGATCATGGAATGGGCAAAGCAGTTCGACGCGGAGATTCCGACGGATATGTTCGGGAGCGAGGAGTATAAGCGCTATCTGCTCGGAACAACCATCGCGAAATTCATCGCGGATGCCCGCAAGGAGGTACTGGCATGATCAACTGTATTATCAACGGCAAAAAGCGTTCCATAGATATCAATCCATGCGCAAGACTTCGCGAGCTGCTTCTTAAAAACGGCAACTTCGCTGTCAGAGACAGCGATGACGCCGAAGGGTTCTGCGGCAGTGACACTGTGCTGCTTGACGGCATCCCCGTGTTCTCCAATCTGGTGCTGGCAGGCGAGGCGGAGGGCTGTGAGATACGCACGCCCGACAGCCTGGGCAATTCGTTGAATCTGACGGTAGTGCAGCAGGCCCTGATAGACGCAGGAGTGGTGCAGAGCGCTTACAACGCGCCCGCAGCTGCGCTTCTGCTGACCTGGCTGTTTGAGACAAATCCGGATCCGTCCAGAGAGGACGTAAAAGACGTGCTCTCCGGTATCTTCATCCGCGATGCCGGCTACGAACAGTATTATCTCGCGGCCGAGCTGATAAAGGAAAAACTCAAATACGGAGAGTATAAGACGAAGATAGCGCCGGAATTCAGGCCGCATCTTAAGTCCGTGGGCAAGAATATGCCTAAGATCGACGCACCTCAGCTGGTATCCGGCGAGAGGGCGTTCGTGGAGGACTATGTCGACAGTGATACCTGCTATATGGTAGTGCTGCGTTCGCCCTATGCTCACGCATACGTCAACAAAATAGATACATCAAAGGCTGAGGCGCTTCCGGGCGTTATCAAAGTGATAACCGCATATAACTGCCCCGATGTCACATACATGTCAGCAGGTCAGGGCAATCCCGAGCCGTCGCCCCATGACCGCAAGCTGCTCAATAAGAAAGTCAGGCACGTCGGAGACCGGGTTGCCGCGATAGTGGCGGAGACGCTCGAAGAAGCGATAAAGGCGCGGGATCTGATAGAAGTGGAGTACGAGCCGCTCCCGGCTGTATTCACTGTAGAGGAAGCCATGGCAGAGGGCGCGCCTCTGGTCCATAACGGCTATGTGGAATACAACGCAGGCGCTCCCGCTGATCTGGACGATTATAACGCAAAGCTCTCGGGTGATGAAAGGGAAGGGCATGTGCTCTACCAGTTCCCGCTTCATGGGGACATACTCCACAATGTAGCCGCTTCCAATCATGGCGGCATAGGCGATGTGGACAAGGCTTTTGCCGAGTCTGACGCGGTGGTCGAAGCTACATACCAGACCAGTCAGATTCAGCACACGCCGCTCGAGACCCATATCTGCTTCTCCAAGATGGAGAACGGTAGGCTCATCATCTATGCGAGTACGCAGGTGCCTTATCACGTGCGCCGCATCGTGAGCTGGGTGACGGGGCTGTCCGAGAACAAGATACACGTGATCAAGACCAGAGTCGGCGGAGGCTACGGGTCCAAGCAGGATATCCTTGTGGAGGATCTGACCGGCTACGCCGCGTTCGTCACCGGACGCCCTGTGCTCTATCACAATACGAGGGAAGAGGAGTTCATAGCCAACTCCACCAGGCATCCCATGAAGGTATATGTGAAGATGGGCGGCAATAAGGACGGGCAGATTACCGCGATCTACATGAAAGTTGACGCAAATACCGGTCCTTATGGCAACCACGCGCTGACAGTTCCTATGAACAGCTGCTCCAAGACCCTGCCGCTCTTCAAATGCGACAATATGAAATACGATCTCACGATTTACTATACCAACACGCCGCCTGCCGGGGCATATCAGGGCTATGGAACGCCCAAGGGCACATATGGACTCATGATGGCCATGTGCGAACTTGCGGATAAGCTGGGCGTCGACTATAAGGACATGGTGCTCAAAAACCACGTCGAAGAAGGCTACATGCTTGAGATATTGAGAGGCCTCGGAGAAGGACGCGAGGGCAATGTGGTGCCTGTCGGTTCGTGCGTGCTAAGAGATGCGGTGCTGAAGGGCTGCGACATGATAGAGTGGGGCAAGCGGGTCGAATCGGACGACCCGGACTGGAAGATAGGCAAGGGCTTCGCCATGATCATGCAGGGCTCGGGTCTTCCCGGACTCGATCATGCCAACGCCATCACCAAGCTGGAAATGGACGGCTCGGTCATAGTGACGAGCGGCGCCGCGGATATAGGCACGGGGCTCGATACCATCATTGCCAAGGTGACCAGCGACATTCTCTGCCTGCCGATGGAGCTTATAACAGTGCTCTCGGGCGATACTGATTCAGGCGCATTCGACACGGGATCCTACGCTTCCTCGGGAACATTCTTCAGCGGCAATGCGGCTGTGGTCTCAGCGAACAACCTGAAAGGGAAGATACTCGACGAGGCTGCCTATCAGCTGGGAGAGAAAGTTGAAGACATGGAGCTCAGATGGCCCGGAGAGGTGCATTCAAAGAAGACCGATGCGGTTCTTTCGTATTATCAGATCATACATACAGCGACCTCGGGCACCGGCCGCGGACACCTGATTGCGCCGGGCAGCTTTACGACAGGGGCATCGTCCGTACCGTACGGAGCCCACTTCGCCCAGGTGGCTGTAAACATCAGGACGGGCGAGATAAAGGTGCAGAAATTCTTCGCCATCCAGGACGCGGGCACTCCGATCAATCCGGAAGCCGCGCTCTGCCAGATGTATGGCGCGTCGCTCAAGTCCATAGGTCATTCGTTATATGAGAACATGATACTTGACGAGAACGGCGCATGTGTCAACGCAAATATGACCGACTACGGTGTTCCGATGATATTCGAGCAGCCGGATGATTTCAAAGCCGTCTTGATAGATGTGAACGATCCGGTCGGCCCGTTCGGCGCCAAGTCGATATCCGAGATTGCCTGCAACGGGGCGGCACCGGCGATAGGCAACGCCATACATGACGCATGCGGTGTGTGGCTGCGCAGCTGGCCGATGAATTCGGAGAAGCTTTTAAGAGCCCTCGGAAAGATAAACTGACATTCGGACAAAGCTGCTTGAGGGAAAGGGAGAGGTACCTTCATGGATTGAGGCCAGCATCCCGCCGCTTGTCCGGAAGGACTGAAGCGGGACCCGGAGAGCAGTTCCCGGCTGAGTCCCTTCAGTCTTATCGAAGGCTGTGCGGCTTTGATTATCGCGCCGGCTGACGTTCGTCCCGATCTGTCACCCGGTGGAAGTAAGGCTCTTAACGGATAACTACGATTCTCTTTCTGGATAGGACAAATGGCAGGAATAGTTAAGAAAACGGCATATGTTCGCTGCAGAGGCGGCAGCATAAACTGCGGGTACGGCTGCATTGGATGCGGAATGTGCTTTGACGCATGCCGTACCGGCGCTATCAGTTTCAGAGCCCCCGGTCCGCCGGTAATAGACCGGGGCAAGTGCGTCGGCTGCGGGCTGTGCGTGTGCGCATGCCCTCAGAGCATCATAGAGATCATAAATGCCGACTATCACATACAGCCGAAGTGCTGCAATAAGGATGCGGGCAAGAGTGCACTTGATGCATGCCCCAATTCCTGCATAGCCTGCCGCCTCTGCGAGAAGAACTGTCCGGCGGATGCGGTGCATGTGATCGATAACTGTCCCGTCATCGACCTTGCAAAGTGCATATGCTGCGGCATGTGCGCGGTGAAGTGTCCGCGGGGAGTGATACGAGACCTTCATGGAATCATGACTGAAAAGGACGTGTGAAAGCATTCCCTGAATCGGACTCTACATCCATGAACAGATAAAGAACGATACGGATAAAGCATCAATGTCTTATACATTTACTGTCAACGGAATAAAAAGAACCACGGAAGAGAACAAGCCGCTGCTGCGCTATCTGAGAGACGACCTTAAGCTCTATTCAGTCAAGGACGGCTGCTCAGAGGGAGCATGCGGAACATGCACCGTGCTGGTCGACGGCTACGCGGTGAAGTCCTGCGTCCTGACCACGGAGAAGGCAGCAGGCAAAGATATCGTTACGGTGGAAGGCCTGAGTCTCCATGAAAAGGAGGTTTTCGTATTTGCGTTCGGTTCCTCGGGCTCTGTGCAGTGCGGATTCTGCATCCCCGGCATGGTGATGGCTGCCAAGGCCCTTATAGACCGCAATCCCGATCCCACTGACGATGAGATAAAGAAGGCGATCAAGGGCAATGTCTGCCGCTGCACGGGATACAAGAAAATCATTGCCGGAATAAAAAGGGCAGCTGCGATATTCAGAGGAGACGAGGATATAAAACATATCAGCCAGTTCTCGCGTGAGAAGGAAAAAGCTGATTTTGAATTCATCTCCGAGAAGGGGACGCTGTATGATCCCGAGCTTGTATCCGGGATAGCGAACTATCATACATCGGGCTATGTTTCAAGATTCGGAGTGGGCAAGAACGTGTTCCGCATCGATGTCATGAAAAAAGTCCTCGGCTACGGCAGATATCCCGACGATATAGGTCCCGAATACTTCGTCCCTGCCGACAAGCCAGAGCTCATATGCGATCTGGCCGGATGGAGCAGGGAAGATGTGGAGAAAGGCGTCAGGAACGGAACGATACACCCCGGCGCCACCATTTACAGAGTTGGCGAATACAGCTGCAGCGCCTGCATCGTGGTCGATCCTGAAATGCCGTCTATGGTATACGCGTCCTGTGTACGCTCGGATTACCCGAGAGCGGTCGTAAAGAAGATTCATAAGGAAAAGGCGGAGTCTCTGCCGGGAGTGCTCGGAGTACTGACTGCGGAGGATGTGCCTCATAATAAGGTAGGGCATATCCAGCAGGACTGGGATGTGATGATAGCAGAGGGCGATACCACCCGCACGGTAGGCGATGCCATCTGCCTGGTGGTGGCGGAGAGCCCGTACATCCTGGAGAAGGCAAAGAAAGCCGTGAGGGTGGAGTACGAGCCACTGGAGCCGGTAAGGAATATCGAGGAAGCCAAGGCGGAGGGAGCCCCGCGTCTGCATGAGCACGCTCCGGGAAATCTCTGTCAGTCGAGACATGTAACGAGAGGCGATGCGGCCAAGGCGCTTGCCGAGTCTGCATATACGGCGACTGCGGAATTTCAGACCCCGTTTACCGAGCATGCATTCCTCGAGCCTGAGTGTGCAGTATCATTTCCCTACAAGAACGGAGTGAAGATACTTTCTTCCGATCAGGGAGCCTACGATACCAGACATGAGTGCCTTATCATGTTCGGCTGGGAGGACACACCTGACAGGGTAGTGGTCGAAAACCAGCTGATAGGCGGGGGATTCGGCGGCAAGGAGGACGTTACCGCCCAGCATCTTTCCGCACTGGCTGCCGTGAGATTCGGACGGCCGGTCAAGGTAAAGTTCAGCCGGAGCGAGAGTTTGCGCGTGCATCCGAAACGGCATGCCATGAAGGGCACATTCACGATAGGATGCGACGAGAACGGCATATTGACTGGCCTTGACTGCGAGATCAACTTCGATACGGGCGCTTATGCGAGCCTCTGCGGACCGGTACTCGAAAGGGCTTGCACGCACAGCGTTGGCCCGTATAACTACCACAACACGGACATAAGAGGCTACGGTTACTATACGAACAATCCTCCCGCGGGAGCGTTCAGGGGATTCGGCGTATGTCAGAGCGAATTCGCGCTGGAGTCGCTCCTCAACGTGCTGGCGCGCAAGGTCGGAATCAGCCCTTGGGAGATAAGGTACAGGAACGCCGTGGAACCCGGATCGGTACTTCCAAACGGTCAGATCGCGGATATATCCACCGCGCTTAAGGAGACCCTCAAGGCTGTGAAGCCCTATTACGACAGCGTGCCGGCGGACAGGGTCGGGATAGCCTGTGCCATGAAGAATGCCGGCGTGGGTGTCGGCCTGCCGGATAAGGGAAGGGCAGTGATAGCCGTGGAGCACGGGCTGGTGAACATCTATGTGGCTGCGTCCGACCTCGGACAGGGCTGTCAGACCGTATTCTGCCAGGATGTGGCACAGGCTACGGATCTGCCTATATCCAAGATATGGGTGCCTATAGCGAGTACCGAGAATTCGCCGGATTCCGGCACCACATCGGGATCCAGACAGACCCTGGTGACGGGAGAAGCTGTCAAGGAGGCCGCGCGCTTGCTTAAGAAAGCGATGGACGAAGAGGGCGTTGACCCGAACAGCCTTGCCAGACTCAACGGCCGGAAGTTCTCATATGAGTACTTCGAGCCTACCGACAAGCTCGGATCCGACAAGCCGAATCCCAAGAGCCATATCGCCTACGCCTATGCGACCAATGTGGCGGTGCTCGACGATGACGGCAGGGTCACGGATATATATGCGGCATTCGACGCCGGCAAGGTAGTCAACCCGCTGTCTATGAGCGGGCAGATCGAGGGTGGGGTGCTGATGGGCATGGGGTATGCCGTCAGTGAGGACTGGCCTCTGGAGAACTGCGTGCCGACCGCAAGATACGGAACGCTGGGACTTCTGAGAGCCACCGACGCGCCGGATATCCACGCGATACATGTGGAGAAGGACAGGTTGCTTGATGTCGCATTCGGAGCCAAGGGAGTGGGGGAGATAACCACCATTCCGGCGGCGCCCGCGATTGCCGGAGCGTATTACGCGAAGGACGGGGTGCTTCGCACAAAGCTCCCGATGGAGGACACCTACTATCGAAAGAAGAAGTGAACGGAAGACGAAGAATCTGCAAGAAAAGACGGATAATAGCGACAGAAAAGCGGCGGATCATGCTCGGATCCGCCGCTTATGTTTGTGGATTAAGTTCAGCGCAGGGCTTTCGGCTTCGAGAGGATCTCCGAATACAGCATCGCCTTTATGATTTCTTTTCCGGCGAAGGTAAGCTCCGAGGGTTCCAAAGTCTCCGCTTCTGACGCCGTTTCGGCATGAGAGGGCTCAGGCGGACACTCTTCGAATCCTGTCATACTGCTTTCCGTATGCGCGTGCTTCTTTCCGAAAGAAGGAGTGACAACATGCGGTTCAGGATTTCCCTCCGCCACGACAGTTCTCGGACGGGGGGCCACCGGGGATGTCTTGTGGCGGGCATAGTCATCCTGCTGCAGACGCGGCGATAGGCCTGACCGCTCCTTAGTCTGCACCGGAGGCTTTTGAGGAGCGACCGGCTTCGACGCGGGCTGCGCGGAAGCGGCTGTGCCCCGTTTTCCCTGCTCGTTTGCGGCTTGTTTCGCTTTATTCGCGACGGACTTGATGATTCTGAAAAGGAACCACCAGAATCCGATCTGAAGCAGTATTACGATTAATCCGCCCATTACGCTTTATTCTTCTCAGCAGGTTTGCTGATCTTGGAAATGGCTTCTCTCATTTCGGTGTCCGAAATGACGTTCTTCATGTTGTAGTAATCCAGCACGCCGAGTTTTCCGTCTCTGAATGCCTGCGCGATCGCCATCGGGACCTGTGCTTCCGCCTCGATGACCTTGGCGCGCATTCCGGCGACGGTCGCCTCGTTTTCCTTCTCCTGCGCGACCGCCATGGCGCGGCGCTCTTCCGCTTTGGCCTGCGCGATCCGTTTGTCGGCTTCCGCCTGGTCGATCTGCAGCTGTGCGCCGACGTTGCGTCCAACGTCCACGTCCGCGATGTCAATGGAGAGAATCTCAAAAGCGGTTCCGGCGTCCAGACCTTTATTCAGAACCGTACGGGAAATGGAATCCGGGTTTTCCAGAACTTCCTTATGGCTCTTGGAGGAACCGACCGTGGTAACGATACCTTCGCCGACACGTGCGATGATCGTTTCTTCACCGGCGCCGCCGACGAGACGGTCGATGTTGGCACGGACGGTTACTTTTGCCTTCGCACGGAGCTCAATACCATCCATGGCGACCGCGGCGATGATCGGGGTTTCAATGACTTTCGGATTAACGCTCATCTGAACGGCTTCCAGCACGTTACGTCCGGCAAGGTCGATGGTGCAGGCTTTTTCAAAATCCAGAGGGATGTCGGCCCCGCGGGCGGCGATCAGCGCGTTGACGACGCGGTCGACATTACCGCCTGCCATATAGTGCGCCTCCAGTTTGTCGATCGGGAGACCGAGGCCGGCTTTTGTCGCCTTGATCAGCGGGTTGACAATACGGGGCGGGGCGACTTTCCTGAGCCTCATGCCCACGACCGTACCAACGCTGACCGGAACGCCGGAAGCGCTCGCCGAGATCAGCAGCCCGATCGGAACGAACGTCAGGAATAGGATGATAAAGATCAGAATCAGAACGATGATAATGATGGTTGGAAACATAGACTGAATTTCCTTTCTGCTTGATAGCTTTGCTGAAAAAAGTAGGACTTGCTACAGCGATCCGTTACTGCTCTACGCTGCGGACAAAAATGGACAAACCTTCCGTCCTGTACACTTCGACTGCCGTGCCGGCGGGAAGGAATGTTCCGTCCGTTTCGGCGTTGATCCTGTTGCCGTCGATGTCCACGATGCCCGCAGGTCTGAGAGCGGTCAGCGCGGTGCCGCGGGCTCCCCGCGTAACGACAGGCTTCGGATCCTTGGAACTCTTGCCGGAAGAACGGATGGAGGAACGGTTGACAAGAGGAGATTTGGAGAGGACCCCCTTTTTGAAGGAGCGGAGGAACAGAATGAGCAGCACAAGAACCACAACGAGCATGCAGAGCGTAAACGCAAGTGCGCCCGCAAGAGAGTTCCCGATGAACTGCATCACGACCACCGCAAACAGCGACAGAATTCCCAGAATACCGGGGGCGCCGAAACCGGGGAGGCAGAGTTCCACCAGAAGCAGAACGATTCCGGCAATCAGACATACGATGCACGGGACTGCCAGAGGCCCGGAAAAAACTGCAAACATTTCTGACATGGGATTCTCCTTTCGGGACAGACCGTTATTTGGAATATATCTCGAAATTCCTCAATATAGATTATATACCATTTTCGCCTGGTTGTTAACAGGTTCTTTCCGCAGCCGCTGGCAGGTCTTGCAATTGCGGAAGAGGGGGAGGAAGAAAGGATCAGGAACCGCGCTTTTTTCTCCGCATCGAGCGGATATAGCCGAGCGTCTGCTTGAGGGATTCCTCTTTCGGGACCCCGGCAAGCCTGCATTTATGGGCAAAATTGAGCGCTTCAGAAAAATCCGTTCCGGGCTCGATGCCCGCAAGGATCAGGTCGTTCCCCGTGACGTACGGAAGCGACATCCGTTCCCTGTATTGACCGTTTTTTTCTCTCAGGATCCGTTCGTGACCGGAATAATCCGACTTTCCGAGTCCGCAGCCGAGGAAATCCGCCTTGGCAAGAAGCAGAAGGTCTTCGGGCTCGCACGAAAGGTCAAATGTCTTCATGTATGCCTTTTCCCCGGATTTTCTGCTGATCAGAAGATTCGGGCGCATGTGCATCTCCACCATGTTCAGAACGTATTGTTTCAGACTGCGTTCCGCGGTGAGCCGCTCGACGAAGTCGGATGCCGGTTTGAGACCTTCCGTTTCATGATGATAGGAGTGGATTTTTCCGTTGACGAATTCCGTCGTGTACGGTTTTCCGAAGTCGTGGCACAGCGCGGAGAGCATGTACGGGAGGGGCTGTTTCGCTTCGGAGCGGAGTTTTGCCGCCTCGTCCAGGACCATCATCGTGTGGGTCCAGACGTCGCCTTCCGGATGGAAGGAAGGATCCTGCTCAACGCCGATCAGAGCTTTTACTTCGGGGAACCAGAAGTCCAGCTGATCCATGTTTTTCAGCTGCTCGAAAAAAACGGAAGGAGTTGGCGCGGTCAGCATCGCCTTTTTCAGCTCTTCCATGATCCGCTCGCGGGAAAGAGCGGAGAGGTCCATCCCGCTGCAGAGCCGGATTGTTTCATCCGCAACGGTAAAACCGAATCTTGCGGAAAACTGCGCGGCGCGCAGAACCCGAAGCGGGTCTTCCGGGAAGGATGTATCCCGTACGTGCCGGATCACGCCTTTTTCCAGGTCGCTTCTTCCCCCGTAAAAATCCAGTATTTCCCCGGTCAGGACGTCCTGCAACATGGCGTTGATCGTGAAATCGCGTCTTCCTGCTGCCTCTTCGGGACCGATCAGCGGGTCCACAAAGACTTCGAAGTCCCGGTGCCCGCGGCCGGTCAGCTTCTCCCTGCGGGGGAGCGCGATATCCAGATGCGATCCTTTCAGACCGAACACGCCGAAACTTACGCCGTTGATCAGCGGCGTGCCGAGCGTTTCGAGAACGGACAGCAGGGACGCGTAGGAAATGCCGTGCGCTTCCACATCGATGTCCTTGTTTTCTCTTCCCATCAGGAGGTCCCGGACATAGCCGCCGACATAGTAAACACGGCCGCCTTTTTCGGCGACTCTCCGGGAGAGTTCTTCTGCGATTTGAAGATCGTCGCTGTGTGACATGTTCTGTGCTCCGAAAAAACTGCCGGGAATGAAGACGCGGTGAAACAGAAGCGGTTATTTTTTCAGCCCGATGAAGGCCAGACCAACGAGACAGAGGCCGATGCCGACCAGCTTGCTCCAGCTGATGTGCTCGCGGTAAAGCAGGACGCCAACGATGACGAGAGCTACCGCGAGAAAGGCATTCTGCACGACGGAAGCTGTGCTGACCTGCCAGCCCGCCTTATATGCATAGACGAATCCGACTTCCAGTCCGACGATCACAATTCCCAGCGCGAACGGCGCCCAATTCAGTTTTCCGTATTCTCTGAGCAGATTACCGCCGGGGTTTAGGACAAAAAACATGACGCCGGAAAGAACGGCACCGACCAGGTAGGTCACGGTCAGCGAAGCAAAGGGATGGACCTCCGGAGGCATGGATTTGGAACAGATCTGATATACCGTATTCGACAGCACGACCAGCGCAATGGGCCAGATAAAAGCAAACATATCGGCGCTCCTCCAGAACGATAATAGTTATTGTAGCATGTTCCGAAGCGATAGAGTACGGGGAAAGCGGCGGGCTCCCGCCCCGCCGGAAGAATGACTCTGTATTTTTCGCTTCTTTTCGGGTATTATATAATAAGTGATTTATAGGGCAATAGCCGCTGAGCGGCAAAACCCGGATTGAAACAGAATTCAGGACAGGATTACAGACATGTTTACAGCACCGAATACGATCAAACCGTTTGAGAAGAAGGTATGGCTGTCCACGCCGACCCGTCATCCGGAAATGATGGAGTATATCCAGCATGCGTACGACACCAACTGGCTGTCGACGATCGGAGAGAACATAAACGAGGTGGAGCGCCAGATGGCAGAGCGGATCGGGTGCCGCTACGCGGTCGGTCTGGGGACGGGTACCGCAGCGCTGCATCTCGCCGTCAAGCTGGCAGGCGTCAAAAGGGGAGACCGGGTGTTCTGCAGCGACATGACATTCTCGGCGACGGTCAATCCGGTCAGCTACGAAGGAGCGGAGCAGATCTATATCGATTCCGAGTATGAAACCTGGAACCTGGATCCGGACGCGCTCGAAAAGGCGTTCGAACTGTATCCGAACGTAAAATGCTGCATCGTCGCGGACCTCTACGGGACACCGGCCAGACTGGACAGGATCCGGGAGATCTGCCATTCGCACGGCGCGGTTCTGATCGAGGACGCTGCGGAAGCGCTTGGCGCATCCTATAAAGGAAAGAACTGTGGCGTTTATGGGGATATCAACTGCATCAGCTTCAACGGCAACAAGGTGATCACGGGTTCCGCAGGCGGCATGCTTCTGACGGACAGCAGGGAAGACGCGGACAGAGTCCGGAAATGGTCCACGCAAAGCCGCGACGCGGCGCCGTGGTACCAGCACAGCGAAATGGGATACAACTACCGTATGAGCAATATTATCGCGGGTGCGATCCGCGGTCAGATCCCGTATTTGGACGAGCATCTCGCTCAGAAGCGGGCGGTCTTCGAACGGTACAGGGAAGGTCTGAAGGATCTGCCCGTATCCATGAACCCGTACGATGAAACGGAAATGAACCCCAATCACTGGCTGAGCTGCCTGATCATCCGGAAGGAGTTCATGTGCGCGCAGAGCAGGACGGATTATGTACCGTCATTCACGCCTGAGCACGGAAAATCCTGCCCGACGGAGATTCTGAACGCCATCGCGTCCATCAATGCGGAGGGAAGACCGATTTGGAAGCCGATGCACTGTCAGCCCATCTTTTCCGGGCTGCCGTTTGTCAGCATGAATCCCGATGCGCCTGCCGATGAGGATATCTTTGCGCGCGGATTGTGCCTGCCTTCCGACAATAAGATGACGCCGGAGGAACAGAATGTCATCATAGAAGTGATCCGGAGATGCTTTGACTGATCCGGAATCCATTCTATAAGTTTCAACATTTCAGAACGGATAATGAGAAAGGACGGAACGGCTGCGACGAAGTCTGGTGTTCCGCTAACAGGGATAAACAGTGAGCAGAAACGGAAACGAGGGTGTCATAGAGAAACTGAAGCGCGAGCGCTGGCAATTGTTCTTGTACGACTTTGCCATGCTGATCGTGTCGCTGTTTCTGATGTTTTATCTGCATCCGAGCGAGGATAACGCGTTCAGGATCGGTGTCCTGCTGGAGGAGGCGGGTCTCTGTGCTGCTACGGTATTTGTTTTCAGACTTCTGTTCGGCTGTTACCGCCAGATTATCCGGTACGGAAGCCAGACTGTGTATATCCGTCTGATCGCAGCGGACGCTGTTGGCACAGCTGCCTACCTTTTGATAGGCTTTATCCTGTTTCCGAACAATACGACTGCGATCCGGCGTTTCTCCGTGTGCGGCGTGAACCTGCTCCTATGCCTTACCATGCGATTGGTGTACCAGTATATGTTTCAGCAGGTCTGGAACGGCGCAAAATTTAGCGGCTTCTACGCTAGGCTGATCCGTATGCTTTCCGGCACGGAAGTTTCCGTGGTGAAGCCGGACTCGGGCAGGATCCGGATTGCTTTGGTAGGCGCAGGGCGTGTTGGTGCGTCGCTTGCCGAGGATATTTCCATCAATTCCCAGTCCCAGTACCGCGTGATTTGCTTCCTGGACAAAAATGTCAGCAAGGCCGGAAGATATCTTTCCGGATATCCGGTCTACTCCGAGGAAGAGGCAGATAAAGAATTCCTCGATGGCCTCGGGATCCAGGAAGTGGTGATCGCCGTTCCGACCATGGACGCGCAGACGAAACGGGATATCTACGACAAGTACCGGACGATGGGATACGGCGTAAAGATCTATGATTATCCCGTCGCTCAGAATTATGAGAAGGACAGCAGAAGACAACTCAGGGAATTCGACGTTGAGGAATTGCTGTTCCGGCCGAAGAACGTATCGGATTACCATGCGGTTTCTCCCTATTACAGGAACCGCTCGGTCCTGATCACGGGCGGAGGCGGTTCCATCGGAAGCGAGATTGCGAGGCAGGTCGCCAAGATGGAGCCGAAAGAACTGGTGATCCTGGATATCAGCGAAAACTCCGCATACAGTATCCAGCAGGAATTGAAACATGTCTACGGTTCTAACCTGAACCTGTCGGTCGTGATCGCGAACATCTGTGATGAGATCGAAATGGAGAAAGCCTTTTCCGCGCACAGGCCGGATATCGTTCTGCATGCTGCAGCGCACAAACATGTTCCTCTGATGGAGGACAGTTCCTGCGAAGCGGTCAAAAACAATATCTTCGGAACGAAAGTACTGGTGGATCTTTCGATCCGGTACGGCGTGGACCGTTTTCTGATGGTGTCCACCGACAAGGCGGTCAATCCGACGAACGTCATGGGCGCCACTAAACGCGTCTGTGAAATGATCGTCATGAATGCCGCGGCAAAGAACAGCGGAACAAAGTTCTGTACCACGAGATTCGGAAACGTACTGGGAAGCTCCGGGTCGGTGATCCCGCTTTTCCGCAGGCAGATCGAGAACGGCGGACCGGTCACGGTCACCGACAAGCGGATTGTACGGTACTTTATGACAATACCGGAGGCATGTTCGCTGGTTCTGACCGCAGCGTCCTTTGCGGGCAACGGAGAACTGTTCGTTCTGGATATGGGAGAGCCCGTCCGGATACTGGATCTTGCCGTGACCATGGTGAAGCTTTCCGGACTTGTTCCGTACAAGGACATCGATATCATCGAGACCGGTCTGCGCCCTGGCGAGAAGTTGTATGAGGAGATCCTTGTGGACAAGGAAAAAGCGGACAAGACCGGACACGAGAAGATTTTCTGTGAGAGGGATGATCCTCTTTCCGATATGGAGATTGAGAAGAAACTGAATGCACTTTGGAAAGCGGTTTTGTCCGGATCCGACGATTTGGCGAGACAGGAGCTGCATACCGCCGTCCCGACTTTCCGGAACCCCGAGGAAGTCAATCCCTGACGGTCCCTTTGATGAAGCGTTCATGGATATATTTGTGGTGATGCTGGCGAGGGAAAGACCGGTTCCCCGGGAACTCTTGCCTTTTTTACATTTCTTTTTGGAACAGTCAGAAAATGGGAGCATGAAAAAATGACAGATTATGAAAGAGACCATCTTGCAAAGCTGCGTCCCTATCTGCCGGAGTGCATGGTGCTTTTGAAATCCAACGGTGCGTTTCCCCTTGCGGAACCAGGGGAGATTGCACTGTACGGAAGCGGGGCACGTCATACGCTGAAAGGAGGAACCGGCTCCGGAGAAGTCAACAGCCGGTGTTTTGTAACGGTTGAAAGAGGGCTGGAAGATGCCGGATTTACGATAACATCCGGTAAGTGGCTTGACGGTTATGATGGGATCGTACGAGATGCTCACGCTAAATTTATTCGGGAGATCAAACAACGGGCGAGGGCAAAACATACTCTTGCCGTCATGGATGGAATGGGTGCCATCATGCCGGAACCGGAATACGATCTTCCTCTTTCGGGAATCAAGGATACAGCCGTCTACGTGCTGGCACGTGTCTCGGGAGAAGGAAATGACCGTGCATTCCGTCCGGGCGATATCCAGCTCAGTGAATCGGAGAAGAGAGATATCCTGTTTTTACAGCGAAACTGTTCAAAGTTCCTGCTCGTTCTGAATGTGGGAGGACCGGTGGATCTTGAGCCGGTTCTTGAGGTGGAGAACATTCTGATTCTATCGCAGCTCGGAAGCGAGACAGGAAGTGCGCTTGCCGATCTGATTCTTGGAAAGACGTTTCCTTCCGGAAAGCTCTCCACTACATGGACGACAGCAGGGCAGTATCCGGATATCGGAGAATTCGGGGATATCAACGAGACCCGTTACCGTGAGGGAATCTACGTCGGATACCGTTATTTTGACAGTGTGAACGTTCCGGTTCTGTTTCCTTTCGGGTTCGGCCGCGGTTTTACGACGTTCGAACTTTTCCGGCCTGATTTTAGAATCGAGCAAACGGATACGGTTTCCGTTTCAGTCTGTGTCAAGAATACCGGACGGTATCCGGGAAAGGAGACGGTCCAGCTTTATGCTTCTGTTCCGGAAGGGAAGCTGGATCAGCCATATCAGTGTCTGGCGGCTTTTCAGAAAACGCGGGTTCTGGAGCCTGGCGAGGAAGAAACCCTAAGTCTCAGCTTTTCCCTGCGTGATCTTGCCTCGTTTGATACGGAAACAGCCGTATGGATCCTGGAAGAGGGTGACTATGTGCTGAGGCTCGGAACAAGCAGCCGTGACACAACAGTCATAGGTGCGGTTCGTCTTACTGGAAATGTAACAGTCTGCCGTGCAAGGAATGCTCTCGGAACACCTGATTTTTCAGACTGGAAACCGAAAAATAAGGTGGCGGAAGACCTGCCTGATACGGTCATACGCGTAATGATTGATCCGGAACAGATTCCATGCACGGAGACAACGTATGAGCGCAGAAAGACGGATTGCGAGCAGGCAAAATGCCTTTCGGATGAAGAACTCGCCTATATGTCCGTCGGCTCATTCGATCCGAAAGCAGGTCTTCTGAATGTTATCGGGAATGCGGGCAGGTCTGTGGCGGGCGCCGCGGGAGAGACATCCGCCATGCTGAAATATCAAGGTGTGCCGTCTATTGTCATGGCGGATGGACCGGCTGGACTGCGTCTGGCAAAAGATTATGTAAAAGATGGGAAGGGTCCTCATTCTCTGGGCGGCTCTTTTCCTGAAAGCATGCTGGAACTGCTCCCTGCTCCCGCAAGGATTCTTCTGCGTTTTCTGGGGAAAAGACCTCGGGGAAATGAGCAGGTTCTGCATCAGTACTGTACCGCCATACCGATCGGAACGGCTCTTGCACAGAGCTGGAATCTGGATTTCGCTACTCTGTGCGGGGATATCGTCGGGAATGAGATGGAGCGTTTCGGCGTTCATCTTTGGCTTGCTCCTGCACTCAATATCCATCGGAATATCAGATGCGGCAGAAACTTTGAATACTTTTCCGAGGATCCCCTGGTCAGCGGTCTGTTTGCGGCAGCACTGACAAACGGGGTTCAAGCGCATCCCGGATGCGGAACCACGGTGAAACACTTTGCCGCGAACAATCAGGAAACAAACCGTTATAATTCCAACAGTCAGGTTTCGGAGCGTGCCATGCGCGAAATCTATCTGCGCGGTTTTCAGATTTGCGTGAGAAGAGCACAGCCGCATGCGCTTATGACCTCGTATAACCTGATCAACGGAGTCCATGCATCCGAACGCGAAGACTTGATTGAGGGTATTCTTCGCTGCGAGTTCGGCTTTAAGGGAATTGTAATGACGGATTGGGTCATCAACGGCGGTACTATCAACAAAACCTCGCGATATCCCGGAGCTGAAGCATGGAAAACCGCAGCTGCGGGCAGCAATCTGTTTATGCCGGGGAGCAAGCGGGACTGGCGGAATATTCTGTCCGCTTTGCATAATGGAGACATTTCAAGGGAGTGCTTGGAAACAAATGCTGAGGCCGTTATTCGAAAGGTCCGTGAACTGGCGAAGTAACTTTCAGACATGCATACCGTGACACGAAAGCAGAGAACAAAAAGAATTGTTTGAAAAAAGACTGCAGTGGTATAAGTTGCTTTATGCAATCAACCTGTCTGAAAAGATCGTGCTTATCGTTTGCGATGCGAAAAAGAGACGGAAGGATACTATACCATCTTCGGAAGGAAAAACGTTTTTGAGATTATGATCGGTCGGTCGGATAGTATGAAACTGGTTGTAAAGAGAGAAGAGAGTGTATGAAAGATAATAAACCAGCACTGCTGTTTTTTGATGCGGACGGAACGCTGATTGATGAGGAAAAGCATGCTGTTCCTTTCAGTGCGGCGAATGCGGTTCGGAAGGCACGTGAGAACGGACATCTTGTTTTTCTGAATACGGGAAGACCTTACAAGCAAACGGCGAGAGACGTGTTTGCGATTGGATTTGACGGATATCTATGCGCGTGCGGTATGTATATTGTAATCGGGAACGAGGTCATCGAGGATGTGCGTCTTGATCCGCAGTACTGCAGAAAAATGAGGGATACAGCCAGGGATATCGGCCTCCAGATCATCTATGAGAGCTATGACGCATGGTTTTATGACGCTGCGCATTCGGATCTTCTGTGGAGTACGAAAGAGATGGAGACGGTCAGAAGAACGGAAGCGAGAACATTCGACAGTATCGATGTGCCGCAATTCCGATTCGAGAAATTCCTTGTTATGAAGACTTCGTGCCCCGGATGGCCTTCCTTTCGCGACAGTATCTCTGCCGATTACTCCATTATGGAACGGGAGTTCTTCTATGAATGCGTTCCGAAAGGATACACCAAAGCGACTGCGATACGGAAAGTGCTTGCCTATCTTCATATGGAAGAGGCAGAGACCTATGCGTTCGGGGACAGCTCCAACGATGCTGCGATGCTCGATATCGTAAAACATCCAATCTTGATGGGCAGCGCGCCGGATGACTTGAAAAAAGGAAGGTATTATGTAACGGGTTCGGCGGGAGAAAACGGAATCGCTTCTGCTCTTCAATATTTCGGGATCATCTAATCGCATGAGGAACGGAGAGCCCTGTATGCGACGAGAGCAATACAAACCGGTTGATTGAAATATGGAAAAGAGCAAACTGAACAGAATTAGCTGGGTGACCGCGGATATCCTGCTGGCGTGTTACATAACGGCGGAATTGCTTTATGAACATACCACGGTTTCGCGGTTGTTTCTTGCTCTCTTTTGCATGTCGGTGATCTGGATTCTGATTCGGAACGGCACGCATTATGTGGAATTGTTTTTTTTCTGCTACGGGGGACTGATCATCTGGGGAGGCATTTGCGCTCTTGCCGGGTGGACGATAGACCGCAAAGTGGCCCTGGAAATGGTTCGCACCTTGACTTTTGACCTCATATACATATACCTTCTGTATCAGTATCTGACGCTGCGGCATGATTTGGAGACACCTATGCGTGTGGTACAGATTGCTGCTTTTATGGCATTTGCAGGAATCGTAATTATTACCTGGCCGGAGGTTCTGACCGACAGAATCGGAAGGCAGCATGGATATATGCCGAACGTATTATCCACGATGATGGAAACCGGATTCATTTTCTCTGTCCATCTGTTTTTCGAAAAACGAAAATGGTATGATGCGGCTGCATCGTGCTGCTTTTTCGGTGTGATTCTTTTGACCGGATCGAGGAGAGGCATGGCTGTCGCTGCGCTGTTCGCAATTCTTGTCATTCTCTGGCATAACAGGAAACACCTGCTGAGAGCCGTTTTGTTTCTTATTGGAGCCGGTGCTGTGCTGTGTCTCCTCTGCTTTGTGGTGCCGAAACTGAAAACTCTGGCGTGGGACAGAATGGCAAAAGCAGTCAGGATGATTCTTGGAACCGGAACAGACGGCTCCGCCAATGCTAGATTGGTTTTCATTAGGGAAGCCTTACCGTTTATCAAAGACCGGCCGCTGACGGGGCTGGGAATGAACTGCTTCTATCTGGTGGAGACGAAATACCGCACCTATTCACACAACAATTATCTGGAACTGCTCTTAAGCGGGGGGATTCCAGCCTTGCTTTTGTTCTATGCGCCAATTTTGAACTTGTTTGTTAGGGGAATCAAAAGACTGAAGGAAAGCACCAAGTCGAGGCTTGCTCTGTATCTTCTGTTCAGATTTTTTATCACAGGCATTATGGTGGTTTCATATTATGAACGCGATGAACTCTTTTTGATCATTTTTGCAATGGCCCTTCTCCGAAGATCTGTTGGAAGCGTTGGGATACCGTTCATAAGAAGAAAAGATGGAGTCTGTGAATAAATGGAAGTTTTTCAACCTCGTAGCGATCTCAAGTATTTAGAATGCATAATTGTTTATTCTGCTGCAATTCTTTTTCCAGAAAATCGGCATAATTTTTTATCGGGATAGTTCAAGATAATGGAAGCATTTGCGCAAAGATAAGGATGCATACGATCATTCCGTATTCATCTTTGTAAAACAGCTTTATTCTCGTGAATAAGCAGTCTGCATTATATTCAGTGCTGTGGATTACGACTCTTCAGTGAAAAGATAGAAACAGCTGTCATTCCTTGACAAAACAGGCATAAATCATAAATAATAAAAGTTAGGCTTATAGGAGGATAGAATAATGGCAGTTGTAATAACTATGGATAAAATCGTTGCTTTGTGCAAGAGCCGCGGATTTGTGTATCCCGGAAGCGAGATCTACGGCGGTCTCGCAAACTCCTGGGATTACGGTCCCCTCGGTGTAGAGTTTAAGAATAATATCAAGCGCGCGTGGTGGCGCAAGTTTGTTCAGGAGAGTCCGTACAACGTTGGGATGGACGCGGCGATCCTCATGAATCCCGAGACATGGGTCGCAAGCGGCCATGTCGGCGGTTTTTCCGATCCTTTGATGGACTGCAAAGCATGCAAGGCACGTTTCCGCGCGGATCAGCTGATCGAGAAATACGCGAAAGAAAAAGGTCTTGAAGTGAAGCCTGACGGCTGGTCCAACGAGGAGATGGAGAACTACATCAAGGAGAAGCAGATTCCCTGTCCGGAATGCGGAAAATCGGACTTCACAGGTATCCGCAAATTCAATCTGATGTTCAAGACCTTCCAGGGCGTTACGGAAGACAGCTCCAGCGAGCTGTATCTCCGCCCGGAGACGGCGCAGGGCATCTTCGTCAACTTCAAAAACGTGCAGCGCACCACGAGAAGGAAAGTCCCGTTCGGCATCGCGCAGATCGGCAAATCCTTCCGTAACGAGATCACGCCCGGTAACTTTATTTTCCGTATCCGTGAGTTCGAGCAGATGGAGCTGGAATTCTTCTGCGTCCCCGGAACGGATCTGGAGTGGTACGCGTACTGGAAAGACTACTGCAAGAACTTCCTGCTTTCCCTCGGCATGCAGGAGGATCACATCAAGATGCGCGAGCACGACAAGAAAGAGCTGTCCCACTACAGCCGCGGAACGACGGATATCGAATTCCTGTTCCCGTTCGGATGGGGAGAACTCTGGGGCATCGCAGACCGCACCGATTACGATCTCAAAGCGCATGCCACACACAGCGGTGAGAATTTCGAGTATCTCGATCCGACCACGAACGAGAAATACATTCCTTACTGCGTCGAGCCCTCTCTCGGAGCGGACCGCGTGACGCTCGCGTTCCTCTGCGACGCGTACGACGAGGAGGAACTGGAAGGCGGAGACGTCCGTACGGTTCTGCATCTGCATCCCGCGCTTGCTCCGTATAAGGCGGCCGTGCTGCCTCTTTCGAAGAAGCTGTCCGAGCAGGCCATGAAGGTCTATATGCAGCTTTCGAAGAAATACATGCTCGATTACGACGAGACCGGATCGATCGGCAAGCGCTACCGCCGCGAGGACGAGATCGGAACGCCGTTCTGCATTACGATTGACTTCGATACGGAACAGGACGGCTGCGTCACAGTCCGTGACCGCGATACGATGCAGCAGGTCAGGATTCCGATTGAAGAACTCGATGCTTATATTGGAGAGAAAATAGACTTCTGA